>JABCOE020000001.1 GCA_013333795.2 Candidatus Saccharimonadota bacterium
AGCTAGACCAGTATTTGTCTTAGGGTTTGCTGGCTTGTTGATACGAGATATATCGTTTGGTTTACGGGTACTACTTGATCCCATACTACTCCCTCTATTCTGGTCATATATACTTGACCGCTTATGTTATATTTTGTAGAATAGAGGTATACGAGGGCTGTTAATCTTGTATACCTAAGACGCCAGTAGCCACTGGCGTTTTTTTGCTATTCTAAAACCTCCGTGTCAGCTCGCGCTTTTAATGCTATGAACCTTATCGGTAGCTCTTATTATAGCAGGTTACGTAATGATTGCAAGTATATTATGTAAATTATTTTACATGATTATTGTAAAATGCCTTAGGACATGCTACAATGTGTATACGTTAAAAAGGAGTGCTATGGGTTTTGGAAAGAATCTTATCAACCTGCGCAATAATGCTAATCCAAAGTTGAGCCAGGATGAGGTTGCTCGTGTTCTTGGAATGACACGACCAACCTATAAACAATTAGAGACGGAAGAAAGGATACCATCAAATGCCGAGCTACAGGCTATAAGTGAACTTTTTGGTATTAGGACTGAAACCCTTCTCGACCCAAATGCTAATATTGTGGTAAACGCGGTACCAGTTGGGGGCGCTGAATTTATTGAGATTGACGAGGCTAAATATAGAAATCTTATTCTTTACTTAGCTGAGCGTGTTGGTGCATGGCCAAACGTTGGTGAGACAGTGTTTTATAAGCTGATCTATTTCACAGAGACGCTTGCGCTTAGTAAACTAGGACGTGCGATAGCTGGTGAGCAATTTTATAAGCGCCAATATGGACCGGTACCTGTTTCTTTCCTTGCTACAACGAGGAATATGATTGCAAGCAATGAGCTTGATTTGGTTATGGGTCGCTATTACACGTATATGCAAAGAAAGTATCTTCCTCGAGTTAACTCAAACGGCCTCACAGAAGAAGAAAAGATGATCATTGACCGCGTTATTAGACTTCTCGGCAATAAAACTGCAACTGAGCTATCTGACCTCTCTCATCAAGACATGCCTTGGATAAAAGGGACAGAGGGTAAGATTATTGATCTGAGTCTTATTAAGAATACTCCCGCTGATTGGTCTATGTTAATGGGTCGCAGTTCTGTTGCTTAAGCCCCAGGTTTGTTTTAGAGTTACTGCAGCAAAATGGCTTTTATGCTGAGCTTTATAATAGCCAGTTTGCTGAGTGATTGGTCGAGTGTTGATTATAAAAATATAAATTCTATACTGTGATCATGAAAAGAATGATTACCGTTGCTGCTGTACAAATGGAAATTGCGCCGCTGGATACTGGAAACAGTTTGGCAAAAATAGAAAAGCTTGTTGGCGAGTTATGCAATCAACAGCCAGTCGACCTAGTGGTTTTGCCAGAAGACGTACTGACTGGGCCGATTCCGTATAATTTAGAATACGCCTTGAGCGGATCGTCTGGCGAAGTTACGCGTCTACGCCAGATAGCGCGTGAAAAGCAACTTTATCTGGTCGCTGGTTCGTTTATTTGTAAAGAGGGCGATGATTTCTATAATACAGCGCTATTGATTGATCCGTCTGGAGAGATACAGCTTCGGTATCGGAAAAATCATTTATGGATTCCCGAACGTCGATATTTAATGCCAGGAAATGAAGCCATGGTCGTTGATACGCCGATTGGTAAAATTGGTTTGGCAATCTGTTGGGATTTAGCCTTTCCAGAGTTATTCCGTTCAATGATTAAGCAGGGTGCGGAAATTATTTGCATTTCGTCGTATTGGTCAACTGGAGGTAATAAGCCAGTGCGCGCTGAAATCAAGGCTTCAAAAATGATGATTGACACGCTTTGTCTGGCGCGAGCGTTGGAAAATGAATGTTTGATAATCTATGCCAATGGCGCCGGAAAAGCTAAATATTACGTGCACGGCGAGATATATTCAGAAAACCAAGTCGGACATTCGCAGATTTGCGCGCCGGTTTATGGCACGGTTGCAAAAATCAGCAGCAATAAGGAAGGTTGTATAGTCTACACTTACGACCGCAATATCGCTGAACGTGCCGAAGTGGTCAATCAGCTTCGCGCTGATATTTCGCGGATGTAAGTCAGAGAGTTGTCTTTAGCCCCGCCGCAAAATATCCAACACACCAAACTTTCCAGTTAGCACGGCTTGGTCGATGATGTGCGATGTGAGGGCAGCGATGAGTTCTTTAGGCTTGGTGTCGCTTGGTAAATCCAGTGTCGTGTCCAGCGCGTACACGTAAAATTGATAGCGGTGCGTGCCAAACGGTGGCTGCGGCCCGCCCCAGCCAGGCCGGCCCCAACTGGTAACGCCTTCGACGGCATCTGCGGGTAGTGATTCGCCAGTGATTTCAGTGGTTTTGCTCGGTAAATTCCAAGCCGTCCAGTGGTAAAATCCATCGCGCCCAGGCGCGTCAGGGTCGTGGCAGACGATTGCCAGACTTTTGGCATCTGCTGGCGCGTCGCTGATCTTGAGCGGCGGGCGTTGGTTACCGCCAAGCTTGGAGTAAATTTTTGGTATTTTAGCGTTCTCGGCGAACGCAGGGCTAGACATCTTCATAATTTAATTTTACCATGCCAGTGTCGTCAGGTGTGAGGCGCGGTAAAATACGAAACCTTAAACACAGTAACTTGCTGAAGCAAAACAGTTTTCGCTCGGATTTTATCAATAGCTGGTTTACCGAATAATCCCTGGAGCGCCACCGGTCTGTATGCTAAAATAAACATGTGAGATATGCTTTTGTTTTCGTGAGTATAGTGGCGATTTGGCTGGCTATGCTGCTGTTGGTAAATACGAGCATTGATCCGTTATTTTTGTATATTTGCGTGTTAGTTTTGACGCTGGTGTTGTACTTCATTGGGTTCCGGAGGGCTAGGTAAGTGCGCTTATTATTTGTGGTTCGGGGATTGTTTCGGGTGTGGCGTGCTTGGCGCAGCGATCAAATATGGCTCAAAGTTCTGTCAGACGAGTGTCAAAGATTAGGCGGCGTGTATGTCAAGTTTTTACAGCATTTGGCATCGGCTGAACTAATGGCTCAGGTGTATGCCGCGTCTGGATATCGGCTGGATACTTTTGATGATGTGGCGGTGGAGCCAATTGACGTTGCCGAGGTTTTGCGGCAAGAGTTGGGTAGCAAAGCCAGTCAAATAGTCGTTGATGGAGACCAGCCGTTTGCTACGGGTTCGTTCGCTCAGGTTTATCACTGCCGCGTAGTTGACCGTCCAGGTAGCCGATATATTATCAAGATCCTTCGCCCCAGCGTGGTGCGCTATCTAAATTTTGACTTTGTGGCGCTGCGTTTTTGCTGTTGGGCGGGGCAGTTTATGCTAAAGAACGATATTTTTCCGTTGGTTGAAATTGCTGATGAGTTTATCAAAACCACCAAGCGTGAAACTGATTATCAGCGCGAGCTAATTACAGCTCAGGCAATTCGTGAATACTTTGCTAAACGCACTGACAAAGTTGTGGTGCCAGAGACGCTGGCTGATTATTCAACGCGGCGGATATTAGTTCAGGACTATATAGAAGGGTTGCCGCTAACTGAGGTGGTGGAACAGGCGCAAGCGGGTAGCGACACTTACCAGTTTGTTAAAGACCAACTTGGCTCTGATATGCAGCAGCAATTAGTGACGGTCGGCAGTGAGTTTTTGATCGCAATTTTACAAGCAGATATCATTATGGCTGATCCGCATCCAGGCAATATTTATTTGCTGAGAGACAATAAAGTTGCGCTGATCGACTTTGGTTTGGCGGTGGCAGCACCGCGGCATCGCGCCTCATTTTACCACATGATCGTGCAGTATCGCGCGTTATATGAAGATCGAGCTGACATGGGTTTATTGGCACTGGCGATGTTGGCGTTTTATGATCATACGCTGTATCAAGCGCTGGATGTGATTGCCAAAGATCGCAGCTTGACGCGCACTATTTATGAATATGCAAACACGCTGCTTCAATCGACAAACAGTACATTCGCTGCTAATCGGCAGATAACCCAACTGTTTCTTAACGAACTGAACGCCGGTAATCGTTTTGCTGTCAGGTTAGACAGAGTTAATATTATGCTGCAGCGCGGTTTGTACCATTATTTAGCAGCAGCTAGGTTGGCCTGCGGCGATGAATATCGAAGGACGCGTTATTGGCGGATCGTTCATGATGCATTGGAATTGGCTGAGGTTCATGCCAATAGCCATGGCGTCAGCGAGGCGGTGCGTTCGTCGCCGATGAGCATTGAGCTGGCGCAAGAAATAGTAATGGACTGGATGAGCAAAGTTGCGGAGCGCGACAGAGTAGCCTACGCCATGTTGTTACAAAAAGGAGAATTATCATGAAACAATTACAACAATGGGTGATGCAAGTTCGCTATCCGTATGCCGCGGGAATCATCGCCGTGATGTGGATTGGCACGGCGTTTTTTGCTTACCTGAAACCCGACGTCCCACTTGATTTTTTGGTCGGAAGCCTTGCTGTCAGTACTATCATCATTGCGATCACTGGACTGTCGGAAGCTCGCTAAATTTTACAGTGAAATAAGCAATTTTTATACGCTTTACTAACGTACATCATTTACAATAAGAATCCGCATGAGATCTAAAACCACTGCTCAAAAAATACTAGAATTTTACGACAGTCTGAAAAATATTGACATAAATTTGCCAGAAAGATATCGTCTAATCAATCCGTTCACTGGCACTAATCGGCAGCGAATAGCACAAATAACACAGCGGTTTTATCGTCAGCACTATCATGATAATAAGCGGCGGTTTATGGTTTTGGGTAGTTCGCCGGCGCGGCGCGGGACAGCGCTTACTGGTGTGCCGTTTGAAGATGTTAATCATTTACAAAAAGACACCGGGATTTCTATAGACGCTTTTGGAGCGAATAAACGCTCGTCAAGTTTCTTGTATGAAGTGATGAAAGAATACGGCGGGCGCCAGAATTTTTATAAGCAATTTTACATGAGTTTTGTGTGTCCGCTAGGTATTGAAAAGATGAATTTGAAAGGTAATTGGGTAAATTGTAATTACTATGAAAATGCAGCTCTGAAAAAATGTTTACATCCTTTTGTCGTAGATTCGCTGAGGTGCCAGATCGATTTTAATATTGATACAACCGGTTGTTTTTGTATCGGCAGCGGTGAGAATTTTAAGTTTTTGACCAATATAAATAATGAGCATCATTTCTTTGATAATATCGTGCCGTTGGAGCATCCGCGGTTTATTATGCAGTATAATGCGGATCGCAAAGAAGAGTTTATGCAAAAGTATGTAAGTATTTTCAGACAATACGGTATGGAAAAACAGTAGCGAACGATTTAATCCAATAATTGCGATATAATATACCAATGATCACCGACCACCTCCTCGCCAAATATCCCATCATTTCCGACCAAGTTGACGCCAAAGAGCTCGGCGTCTTGCTACGAGAATTGGAAAAGGTGCTGCGAAGCGGCGCGGCGGGAAACATCGTCGAGTTTGGCTGTTACGTCGGCACGCCTAGTTTGTTTATTCGGCGGCTGTTGGACGCCTATGATTTCACGGGCGAGTTTCACATTTATGATTCGTTTATAGGCTTGCCAGAAAAACCCCAAGCAGACGCTAGCGCTGCGGGCGAGCAGTTCAAGGCGGGCGAACTGTTGGCGCCGCGCAAAACCTTCGTTCAGAATTTCAAAAAGGCTGGCTTGAAACTGCCGATCATTCACAAAGGCTGGTTTGCTGATTTCACTCCTGACGACGTACCGGAAAGTATCATCTTTGCGTTTTTTGACGGCGATTTTTATGAGTCAATTGCCGATTCATTCCGCGTCTGCGCCGGCAAATTTCATAGAAAGGCAACCATCATCGTCGATGACTATGTTAATGAAGCTTTGCCAGGCGCGGCGCGAGCGGTCGATAAGTGGCTGGCGAACAATCGGCAATATACGTCGAGAACAGAGTCTAGTCTGGCAATTATTCACATCTTTTAGTACTGTTTTCTTAAAGTAGCTTGACTTTTTATAGTACCTTGTATAACATAGTACTATGTATAACGAAAATACAAGGAGCATAGCATGAGAAGAATCGATATCATCAAGCGGGCGGGGCGGAATCTTCACCAGTCGAAAGGCCGGACGATTTTG
>JABCOE020000002.1 GCA_013333795.2 Candidatus Saccharimonadota bacterium
CCGCCTGCCGAATGGTTTTGCCGAGCATGTTAGCAAGACTCGCCGCGAAATTATCGAAAAAACCGATGTCTTGATTATTGATGAGATTAGCATGTTGCACGATTACCGCCTGGACATGGTTGACGAAGTTTGCCGTTTAGTACGCAAGAGAGTCGACGCGCCGTTCGGCGGCATCCAGGTGGTGCTGTCTGGCGACTTCTTTCAGTTGCCGCCAGTTAATCGAGCGCAAGGCCGCGAGGGTGGTTTTGTAGTGAATTCATCGGCGTGGCGCGAGCTTGATCCGACGGTATTGTATCTGAGCGAGCAGTTTCGCCAGCGCGACGGCGATACGCTGCTAGAAATCTTGACGGCGATGCGAGCCGGCGATTTGCGCCGCCGCCATGCCGAACAGCTGTTAGAGCGGACTGAATATCAGCCGCCAGCCGGGGCAGATTTGACAGAGCTGCATACCGTGAACGTTGATGTCGATAGAATTAATCAAGCCAGGCTGGCTGAATTGCCAGGCGACGAGGTGCTGTATCAGCGCCATACTACTGGTAGTAACAACTACGTTGATAATTTGCAGCGCAGCGTACTAGCACCAGAGGTGCTGACTCTCAAAATAGGCGCATTAGTGATGGCGGTCAAAAACGATCAGGCGCGGCGTTATGCTAATGGCAGTATCGGCATGGTGGTTGATTTCGAGCCAGTAACGGATTATCCGGTAGTGGAGTTTCGTAATGGCCGGACGGTGACTATGCAGCCTGATACTTGGGAGTTGCGCGACGGTACGCGCAAACGAGCTAGCATTAGCCAAATTCCGCTGCGTTTGGCGTGGGCGATTACCGTCCACAAAAGCCAGGGTATGACACTGGATAGCGCGCGAATTGACCTGCGCAAAGCCTTTGTGCCGGGCATGGGCTATGTGGCGCTTAGCCGGGTGCGCGATATCGATAACCTGTATTTGACTGGTATTAATCGCATGGCTTTGCAGATGAGTGACGAAGCCTATGTTATTGACAAGCAGTTGCGCGCGCGGGCGAAGGATAATGCTAAAAAGTTCGCGCACCTACAACCAAAAGCCGACAAACGCGCGGCCGGCGAACTTAAACCCGCCAAAAAAGCGAACAGCGCCAATTCTAGCTGGTCGGCTAAAATTGCTAAAATGCGCCAGACTTATCCTAATGCTTATAAACCATGGATTAAGGCTGATGACGATGAATTGCGCCAAATGTTCATTAACGGCGAAAGTATTGCTGCGATGAGCCATAAACTTGGCCGCCATCACGGTTCGATCAAAATGCGCTTGCAAAAACATTTTGGCGAGGATGCCGTGCAATAGTAGAATAGCGCCTAATAATTGTAGTAGAATATATATCATGAATAATGACCAATCAACACCGGCTGATGACCAGCCGCCAGAGCCAACCGATATTTTCCTCTGGGCGAATCAAGCTGACGCGCATAAGGACGAGCTCGAAATCGACCTATTTCTATTTACGAAGGGCTACACTGTCTACGCCACTAATTACGCTAAGGAGCTCAAGGCGCAGCTCAAGGTGTTATTCCTTTACGACATGATTAGCCAAGTACAGACTGGTGCTGCTACTGGTATGACAGTGCGCGACTTTGAAGCGGCTGCTGCTGAGGATAATGTGTTGGAGCGGACTACTCTGGACCGAGTGGATCATGCGCAAGAGGTGATTGAGCAGATTCGCTACGGCGAGGAAACGCTAGAGGTGTTCCGCGAAGGCGACCATGAGTTCAAGAAGGTCAAGGGGATCGTAGCGCGTTTCAGCCGCCAGGGGGCCGAGCCGTTTTTTGTGGCTAAGATTTTACCGCAGTCGCAAGTGCTTAAAGGCGCAACCGCTTGGATGTATAACGGCGATTCGTTTCAACCGTTTAGCGCTGATGTCGGCCTAAAAATTACGCCAGATAATCAAGTGTTGATTGCCGGCGGTGATATCTTTGCCTTTAACGAGTCGAAATTCATTCGTTTGTTTGGCTACGACGCTAAGCAGTTCGCTGTTGCCGAGGAAAAAATTACTGAGATCGAGAAAAATTTTAAGTTAAAGTTCCCTGAAGGTATGACTTTCGATGCGTTGGTGCGCGATACTAAATCGCTAGTAACCAAGCTGCAGAAAGTTGAAATTGGCCTGGTGACGCAAGAGCAGGTTATTGAGCAAGCTGACGAAATGGGCCTAGAATTGATGACTGACGATGCTACCGGCGAGATTATTATTATGGACGCCAAAGATGCGGCGAAGTTTGTTAATCTGCTCAACGACGACTATATGACTAGCGATATGACTGGTATCAAATACGAATTAAAAGGCAAGAAGGAACTGCGCGGCGATAGCGAAGCAACTGTTCCAGAAGGGTAAAAAATGAGCGAAGAATACGGCGGAGCAAAGGTTGTAGTTATCGGCGGCGGGACGGGTAGTTTCACGCTGCTGTCTGGTTTGAGAAAATACGTGTCTGATTTGACAGCGCTGGTCAATATGGCAGATGATGGCGGGTCGACGGGACAGCTGCGCGATGAACTGGGTGTGTTGCCGCCGGGTGATGTGCGGCAATGTCTGGTGGCGTTGAGCGATAGCCCGCGGGTGCGTGATTTGTTTAATTATCGATTTGATGACGGCAGCTTGAAGGGCCACGCTTTTGGCAATTTATTCTTGACAGCACTCGAGAAAATGACTGGTAGCTTCGGTGAAGCGGTACAGCTGGCTAGCCAAGTTCTCAATATTCAAGGCAGGGTGATTACGACAACTTTAACCGATATTACGCTGTGTGTCGAGAGTGCTTCGGGCGAGCCGATCAAAGGACAATTCAAGATCGCGCATGCCGATATCGCTAAGCAGCCAAAGGTATGGTTAGAGCCAGAGGCAGTAGCGCACCCAGCAGCTGTCCAGGCGATCCTGGAGGCTGATATGGTGGTAATTGCACCGGGCAACCTGTATGGCAGTTTAGCGCCGGCGCTGGTAATTGGTGAAATTCAGGAAGCATTGGCAGCGACTCGGGCGAAATGCGTCTTTGTTTGCAATTTAGTGACTAAGCCTGGTCCGACTGACAATTTGAGCGTGGTGGATTTTGCTAGCGAGATTGAGCGTTTGGCGGGTAGCGAATTCCTTGATTATGTAGTTTTTAACACTGATCAGCCATCGGCAGAACTAATGGATAAGTATGCTCATGACGGTGAACATGTGGTGCAATATGATATCAGCGAGCTAAAACGCCAGCATTACGAATTCCGCGGCGCTGGTATTTTAGCAAAGAAAGTTTGGTCGGGCGCCCAGGCGAGCGATCCGATTGCGGCAGTACGCAGTTTTATCCGGCACGACCCTGACGCAGTAGCACGCCAGCTGATGCGGATATATTTTGCATAAGCAGCGTTTTCTGTCATGGCTGACCTCTATAGACGCTAGATATAGCGTCTATTTGTTTGTTGAAACGCTATAGTTTTCCACGTTTTTGTGGAAAAGTAAAGAAGTTATCATTTTTAGTAAAAAAGGTATTGCACAAGCATGATGAAACGTTGTATGATAAAGCCAGTGGCAAGGCAAGAGATAAGAATCTCGAGTCAAAACAAACACCACCGCGTAAAATAACAAAAGAAAGTAGGGTAGTCATGACTGACGCAGCTATTAGCCAATCTATGTACGGTAGGGCGGGCGTCTTGGTTTGCGTACCTGCCGCTTACGTATCGCGGGCGACGCTGTCTTTGGGCGCGTAGCCGTATAGTTTGTGGTACTTTTACAATTCGAAGTTGGACATCCTCGAGATCAACAACCTGATAGTGAGCAGTGGAATATCGACCCACGCAAAAATTGTCGAAAGTTCTTTCCTCTAACACAACACCTCCCAAAAACTCCACCTCACACACAAGTGTCTCAAAGGTATGCTAAATACGATATGAGTTGTTTGACAGCTCTTGATTTTAAGCATACTTGACTAAACTAAAACAAACACCACCTATGCGAAAACAAACAGCTCGCTATCAGATTGGTGATCTCGAGTCCCTCGCCAGACCTTATGGTATGATGGGGGAATGAGTATTAAAGAACATCCACCACTTCATGTTCCAGTATTACTTAATGACGTTGTGCGGCTGCTTAATCCTAAAGATGGCGAGAGTTATCTCGACCTGACGGCTGGATACGGCGGGCACGCGGGCGCCATTGTCGAACGAACGCATAATTATCGCGGAATGACTTTGGTTGACCGCGATGAATTTGCACAAGCAAACCTAGCGGCATTTGTCGGCAAAGGGGCAGAGCTAATACACGCTGATTTTGTCAGCGCTGCCCGGCAGTTAATTGCTGCAGGTAAACAGTTTGATATGATATTGATTGATTTGGGGGTGTCGTCACCACAGCTTGATAGGGCTGAGCGAGGATTTTCTTTTTCGCATAGCGGTCCGCTGGATATGCGGATGGATCGGCGGCAAGCTTTAACTGCAGAACAAGTAGTCAATACCTATTCGCAGAGCGAGCTGGAGCGGATTATTCGCGATTACGGCGAAGAGCGGCCAAATATTGCGCGGCGTTATGCTGCTGCGATTATTAAGGCTAGACCGCTGGCGATAACTGAAGATTTGGCATCGGCTATCTTGAGGGCACATGTCGGACGGCGCCAACGAACGCATCCGGCGACACGTACTTTTCAGGCGATTCGGATTTTCGTCAACGATGAGCTTGAGCAAGTACGAGCGATTATGCCATTATTACCCGAGCTGTTGTCGCAGGGCGGGCGAGTCGGTGTAATTAGCTTTCATAGCCTGGAGGATCGTATCGTTAAGCGATACTTTGCCGAACAGGCCAAGAACGGCTACGAGGCGGAGCTTCGTATCATTACGAAGCATCCTGTCGATGGAGCCACTAAAGATGTTCACAATCCGCGCTCGCGAAGTGCTAAACTTCGTGTCGCTGTGAAAATATAAAAACAGAAAGGAAGATGTAGCATGACTCGCCGCATCCAAGTACAAGTCCAAGCCGACGTTCAGCATGACATCACTGTCGTGCGCCGTGCCGCTTAGGCAAAAATAGCACAACTCATAGGGCAGAGGAGCGTAATTTTCGTTTTTCTCCTAACGTTCCTCTGGCTTTTGAGTGTCAAAATAAATAACAAAAACGAATCCACCACATGTCATATTCACGAACTACACAATTTAATAGCCGGCGCCAAGGTAATTATGGGCGCAACCGCAATACAGTTGCTTTTGCATCGGCTATCAAACTCGGCCCGATTTCTAATGCGATTATCATTGCACTTCTCTTGACGCTGCTAGGTCTGTTATACTTAACACAAGCGGGGAGTGTTTCGGGCTATGATTATGAGTCAAATGACGTCAGCAATAAAATTTCGACGTTAACCGAACAGAAGGGTGATTTGGCGGTTGAGAATGCTCGCCTGACAGCTCTACAATCAGTTAAAGACAGCAGCGTTGCTCAAAGGATGGCTACCCCGGCTGATACTCAGTATGTAAGCAAATAGGAGTTTAAAATCATGAGTGTATCGCCAACTCGTTTTATTCGACGCTCGAGAGTTGGCTTTTTGTTTAGTATAGTGTTGGTCGTCTCGGCCATTTTTGTAGTGCAGCTCTTCGTGGTGCAGGTAGTGCGGCATGATTACTATGTAAAGCAGGCCGATAATGAGCAGATTAAGAAGTTCACGCTCAAAGCGCAGCGCGGCGAGATTTATGCTATGGATGGCAGCGACCCGAAGCCGTTGGTGATGAACGAGACAGGCTATAAAGTTTGGGCTGATCCAACACAAGTATCTGATAAGCAGGCGGTGGTAGATACGCTGAATAGCGTAGCTGGCGGCAACGTAGTTGATGGTTTCGCGGCGCTGATCGACAAAAAACCTAGCCGCTACCAAATTTTGACGAAATATATTACGCGGACTCAGGCTGAATTAATCAAGAAGAAAAAGCTAGCGGGTATCGGTTTCGAAGTTGGAACGCGCCGGGTCTATCCTGAAGGACGATTGGCTAGCCAGGTTTTGGGTTTTGTTAATCACGAGGGTAAGGGAGTATATGGCTTCGAGCAAGCTAATAACCAAACTCTGTCTGGGCGCGACGGTATGCTCAAAACGGTGACGGATGCTCGCGACGTACCGCTAACAATTGGCGATAAGAATGTCCGCCAGCCGGCAGTAAATGGCCAGAGTATTGTTTTGACGATTGATCGTAATATCCAGACACAAGTCGAATCAGCGCTTGAGGCTGGTGCTAAGCGTAGTAAAGCCACTAGAGCAAGCGCTATCGTCATAGAGCCAAGTACTGGTAAAGTGCTGGCAATGGCTAATATGCCGACGTATGATCCGTCTAATATCAATACTTCTGACGTGTCGGTCTTTAACAATGATACGATTTCGCATCCGTACGAAGCGGGCTCTGATGTCAAGACTTTCACGGTAGCGACCGGAATCGACAAAGGCGTTATCTCGCCGCAGAGTACTTACAACAATACTGGCAAAATCAAGGTTGAAGATATCACGATCAATAACGCTTCTAAAAATAGCTTCTTGAACGGCGACATTACTATGCAGACAGCGCTGAACTGGTCGCTGAATACTGGTATGGTAACGATTGCGCAGCGGCTGGGAAATGGTTCTTATATTACTCGCGGCGCTCGCGATACGATTTATGATTACTTTTATAATCGTTTCCGGCTGGGGCAGCTGACTGGTATTGAGCTAGCGAATGAGGCGGGCGGCACAGTTATCTCGCCAGCACAGCAAGAAGGTAATGCTGTGCGTTACAGTAATATGGTGTTTGGCCAGGGTATGAATGTGACAATGCTGCAAGTGGCGAGCGGTTTTTGTTCGGTAGTTAATGGCGGCGTATATCACGCGCCAACGATTATTAACGGCACGATGGGTGATGGCGGTAAGTTCGCTGCTACGGCGGCGAAGACCAGCGCTCGTGCTATCAGTGAGGCCTCGTCGCAGACAGTACGCGAAATGGTGCATCAGGCTCATTATGCGACATATAAGCCGCATGACGACTCAGAACGCTGGCTAGTCGGCGGCAAGACCGGTACTTCGCAGGTGATTGTTAACGGCAAGTACGATGATAACGAGACGATTGGTACCTATCTGGGTTTTGGCGGCGAATACGGCAAAATTCCGCGTTACGTTATCATGGTAGAGATAGCGGCAGACGGCCGCGGTATGGGCGGCGGCTCGGATGCCAAGCCTATTTTTAACGAGATATCCAACTGGATGATAAAATACTTAAAATTGGCCCCGAGAGAGTAGGGTAGGGAGTATAATGGTAATATGTCGATTGTAACTTTTGGAAACGAATTGAACTCGGTTTTTCTAATGAGCTTGATGGCATTTCTACTGGCGATGCTGCTAACGCCAGTATATACATATTTTGCTTACAAATATAAGTTCTGGAAAACACAGCGTACAGCAGCGGTAACTGGCGAAAAACTCAAGATTTTTAACTTATTGCATAAGAAGAAAATCGAACGGCATATTCCGACCATGGCGGGAATAATTGCCGTAGTGGCGATTATGGCGGTGACGCTGGCCTTTAATCTGGATCGAGCGCAAACTTGGCTGCCATTGGCGGCTTTGGTTGGCGGCGCGGCGATTGGTTTGATTGATGATATTTTGAATGTTTTTGGCTCTAACCGCAAGGACGCTGGTCTGCGCAGCTGGGTGAAATTTGCCATGATTATCGGCGTCGGGCTGGGGCTGGGCTGGTTTTTCTTCTGTAAGCTCGGCTACTCGTCGGTGCATATCCCATACGTTGGCGATTGGCAAATGGGCGCGTGGATTGTCGGATTGTTTGTGTTTGCGGTGGTAGCGACGGGTAACGCGGTCAATATAAGTGACGGCCTGGACGGCTTGGCGGGCGGTTTGCTGGTAATGTCGTTTTCAGCATTTGGTGTGATTGCGCTACTGCAAGGCCATTTGAAGTTAGCGGCGTTCTGCTTCACGGTGGTCGGTGCGTTGCTGAGCTATCTGTGGTTCAATATCTTTCCAGCGCGGTTCTTTATGGGCGACGTTGGCAGCTTTGCTTTTGGGACGAGCTTGGGTGTGGTAGCGATGATGACCAACACGCTGTTTTTGCTGCCGATTATCGGCATATTGTTCGTGGTCGAGGCTGGGTCGAGCTTGTTGCAGATGACCAGCAAGAAATTATTCCATCGCAAGATATTCCTGTCGGCGCCGATTCATCATCATCTGGAGGCATCAGGCTGGCCAGAGGCTAAAGTGACGATGCGTTTTTGGGTGATTGCTGGCGTGGCGGCTTTCGTGGGTATAGCAATGGCGATGACCGGGGGGCACATCGCTCCGTGATTGGCGCTCGGCATCGCGACAGGTACGTACAATTTACCGATGGCAAAATCCAGCGTAAACACCGGCCTGATTATTGGTTGGTGTTATGTGCGGCGTTGTTGATGCTGGTAGGAATGATAATTGTTTATTCGGTCGGGCCGCAGTATGCTAATTTGCAGAATAGTGCTTATGGCAGCGATTATTCTAGTACATATTTCTTTTTCAAACAGCTTATGGGTATTAGCTTGGCAGTTAGTGGTTTTGTACTGCTAGTATTAGTACCATTTGATTATCTCAAGAAGTATATTTTTCAGTTAATGATGATTGGAATTGGCTTATCGTTTTTGGTTTTTTTGATTGGAAATATTCTGCATATTGATGCAATAGCGCAGAACACGCTAGGCGCTTATCGCTGGTTTCACTTGGGACCAGTTAATTTTCAGCCGTCCGAGCTGCTAAAACTAGCGATGACTTTGTATATGGCGGTGTTTTTAGGTAAACGCTACCAAGAGGGTAAGATAAACGACTTGAAAGAAACAGGCTACCCAGCAGCTGTGTTGGTCGGCTTTTTGTTATTTATTGTCGTAGTGTTGCAGAAAGACATGGGCTCGGGGGTGGCGATAGCGGCGGCTGCGGCGTCGATATTTATGGTGAGTACGATAAGAATGAAAATTCTGATGCAAATTGCATTAGTGGGTGTGCTGTTTTTGGGGCTCACGGCAGTAACGGCGCCGCACCGGTTGGAACGGATTACGACGTTTTTCGGAGCGAGTAAATCAGCCTCGCAAGACGATAATGATTACCATATCAAAAACGCAATGATTGCGTTGGGGACAGGCGGGCTAACTGGCCGCGGTATCGGCAAGAGCATTCAATCGACAGGCTACTTGCCAGAGGCAATTAACGATTCGATTTTTGCTGTAATTGGCGAGATTTTTGGTTTTGCCGGGACGGTATTGGTAGTAGTGTTGTTTGCAGCTTTGTTGCTGCGGGTTTTGCGAGTTGCTGAATACTCGCCAGATATGACCAGGCGATTGGTAGTGGCGGGTATTTTTGGCTGGTTATTTGCGCACTTCTTCATGAATATTGCATCAATGATTCACTTAGCGCCGTTAACAGGTATAACGTTGCCGTTCTTGAGTGCTGGCGGCAGTAGTATGCTGTTTTCGGGCGCGGCTTTGGGGATTGTTTTTCAACTATCACGATATACTGCGCATAAACCAATAGATATAGGAGGCCAAGATGCGGATATTAGCCGTAGGCGGCGGCTCGGGGGGTCACGTTACTCCAGTCGTCGCCGTGTTGCGAGAAGTTAAAAAACAGCAGCCAGATGCAGAAATGCGGTTTTGGGTTGACCGCAAATTTAGCAAGCAAGCGCGCAATGTTATGGTTAGTTTTGATAGCTCGGTGCGCGTAGATGTCATTGCTAGCGGTAAATTACGCCGCTATCATAATCTTAGCGTTGTGCGTCAGCTGTTACGCTTACGGACGATTGTGTGGCCAAATTTTGTTGATGCGCTGAAGGTGTGCGTGGGTTTTGTTCAGAGCTTAGTGAAGCTGATTGCCTGGCGTCCAGATGTGATATTTACGAAAGGAGGCTACGTTTGCATGCCGGGCGGCTTGGCGGCACATGTGCTGCGCATTCCGCTGGTAATTCACGACTCAGACGCTCATCCAGGGTTAACTAATCGCGTATTGGCACGTTGGGCTGACCGTATTGGCACTGGCGCTCCGCTAGAATATTATCCATACCCCAAGGCGATTAGTCGTTATGTTGGCGTACCGATCCGCGAGGGGTTCAAGCCGTACAGCGAGCAGCAGCGCCGCGTGGTTAAGGAAAAACTAGGATTTCCAAACAACAGACCGTTAGTGCTGGTTACTGGCGGCGGGTTGGGTGCGGAACGGTTGAATAATGCCGTGGCAGATACTATTAGCGAACTTGCACAGTTCACTAGCGTAATTTTGATAACTGGTACTGGCCAATATGCCGAGATTCGGCGGCGGTTGCCGGAGGATACAGATCAAGTTAAAGTCTATGACTTTGTTAGCGATGGCATGATTGATATGCTTGGTGCGGCTGATGTTGTGGTGGCACGTGCTGGTGCG
>JABCOE020000003.1 GCA_013333795.2 Candidatus Saccharimonadota bacterium
AGCCTATATGGATATTGATTTGTCGACGAATCTTGACAGTTTTAAACCGATGATTGCGCCGCTGATTACTGGCGATGCTGGACTAGTGACCGGTTCGCGGTTAATGAAACAATCGCGAACGACGCGCGGCTTCAAGCGCGAGTTTATCTCACGCTGCTACAATCGAATTATTCGCACTACCATGAAGACTAAATTTGTTGATGCGCAGTGTGGTTTCAAAGCGCTACGTCGCGATGTAGCGCAAAAGCTGCTGCCGCACATTAAGGACACGGCTTGGTTTTTCGACACTGAGTTGCTAATTAAAGCTGAATATAACGGCTATAAAATTCACGAGGAACCAGTAGAATGGATTGAAGATACTGATTCTCGGGTTGATGTTGTTAAAACAGCAACAGAGGATATTAAGGGCTTGTCGCGAGTACGCCAAGAATATGGTCAGTCGAGTTTCGGCGAGATGGCAGCGTTTGGTGGTTTATTGCCTTTCACGGCAATATTTTATCTATGGAATTTGACCATTAATGGCATGGCCAACAGTTATTATGCGGCGGCTGCGCAAGCGGCAAGTACTAACTGGACGGCATGGCTATTCGGCAGCTTAGACGCGGCGAATTTCGTTAGCGTTGATAAGCCGCCGATTAGTATGATGATCATGGGGTTGTTTGGTAGATTGTTTGGCTTCTCATCTTGGAGTATGCTGTTGCCGCATGCACTAGCGGGAATCGCGACGGTGGCGCTAGTTTATCTGGTGGTTAGACGCTGGTATGGTGCTCGTGCCGGATTAATTGCCGGGGTGGTAATGGCGTTGACGCCAGCTGCTGCGCTAATGTTTCGTTTTAATAACCCAGATAGTTTCTTGACGCTATTTTTGACGGCCAGTGCTTATATTTTTTTGCGGGCTTTCGAGGGAAGTAGGCCAGTGTTGTGGTTGAGTCTGGCTGGTTTATTTACCGGGCTTGCTTTTAATACTAAAATGTTACAAGGGTTGCTTTTGTTGCCGATAATGACAATCATTTACATTAGCTTTGCACGCCCAAAATTCACTACCAGAATGTGGCATCTCGGCGTGGCTGGCATAGCGACAATTGTATCGACGTTTTGGTGGAGTATTTTGGTGTGGCTAACGCCAGCGGTAAATCGACCTTGGGTTGGCAGCACGAGCAACAATAGTATATGGAGTTTGATATTCGGTTATAACGGTTTTGGAAGGCTGTTGGGTGATGGTGGCGGCCCTGGAGGCCGGCCAGGCGGTATGATGCAAATGGGTGCGCAGGCTGCTAGTCAAACCGCTTCGCCAGCAACGCAAGCAATGACGCCGCCGATTGGTATGATGGGCGGCAGTTTTGGTGTGGGTGGTCATGGTGGCGGTCCTGGCGGTGTTGGCTTTGGTGACGAGACTGGCGTGTTGCGTATATTTAATGAGAGCTTTGGGCCGAACATTGCTTGGCTGATACCAGTAGCTTTGATCAGCGCTGGGCTAGTAATCTGGTTGTTGCGCCGAGCACCGCGACACAATAAGGAGCGCATCGGTGTGTTATTATGGCTGGGTTGGCTGCTGATGCATGTAGCAATTTTCAGCATGACTAGCGGCACCATTCATCCGTATTACGTTGTAGCTATGGCGCCGGCGGTAGCAGCGCTGGTCGGTATCGGGGCGCCATACATATGGCAAGCTTACACGCGCCGCACCAAAGTAGCCTGGATACTGCCGCTGAGTATCGCGCTAACGACAATTCTTAGCATTATTATGCTCGGCTATAGCAACTATTGGCCTTGGCTGATGTGGCTAGTGATGATTGCCGGTGGTGTAGCAGCTATTTTGACGCTGCTACCGTTATCACAGACGAAACGGCTTAAACAAATTATTCTTGGCTTAGCAATTACTGCTGGTATGGCGGCACCGATTATCTTTAGTGTTAGCACGGTAGCTACAGCGCATAGCGGCAGTATTCCAACGGCTGGTCCAGGCGCTTCAGCGATGAGCAATACGAATAATGAGTCGGCGCGAGCTGAATCGACGCTCGTCTCGTTTTTGCTAGAAAACCGTCATGGCACGACATGGCTGGCGGCAGTTAATAGCGCTAACGAATCGGCACCGATTCAATTATCAAGCGGCCAGCCAGTTATGGCCATCGGCGGCTTCAATGGTAGTGACCCAACGTTGACGCTATCGCAATTCAAACAACTTGTTAAACAAGGTAAAGTTCGCTATTACGTAGTAAACAGCGGACAAGGGAAATCTGGCGGCCCCAGCGGTATGGGTGGACCAGGTAGCAATTCCGAGATTCTAACATGGGTGAAAAGTGCTGGTAGTAAAGTCGATTACGGTGGTACGCAATATACAGTTTATGATCTTGCGGCGGCTGCTTAAGAATACTTTAAGCTCAACCGCGCATACTGTCATTACAAACCTAAACAAAGGAGTGAATATGACCAAGAATTTGAATTTCACAACTGATGAAGCGCTTGTTTTGCAGCAGATTAGCGAGAGTGGTGAGGAAGACCTGACAGGACTAACCGAAATCTTGCAAATGAGGCGTCCGAAATTGATGACACAGCTGAGTCGCCTCAAAAACAAAGGTTTAATCAAAATTAAAACGACCGCTGGCGATTGGTGGATTTCGATGAGCCGCCGCGGCAAGCAGACGACTCACTACTTGTGGCCAGAAATGTCCTTAAATTACTAAACCATTAAACAAAAGAAAGGTTATAATAAAATTATGAAGATTTTGGTTGTTGACGACGAGAAACGAATTGCCAAGTCGATCAAGCAAGGGCTCGAAATGGACGGCTACGCGGTTGATATCGAGCATGACGGCGAGGATGGCTACAATGCAGCGCGGGCTGATGATTATGATCTCATCATTCTCGACGTGATGATGCCGATCATGAATGGCTTTGAAGTCGCCAAAAAGCTGCGTGCTGACGGTAATAAAACGCCAATCTTGATGTTGACAGCCAAAGATCAGAATAAAGATATTGTGGAAGGCTTGGATAGCGGCGCCGACGACTATTTGCCGAAGCCGTTTAGCTTCGAGGTTCTCGGCGCTCGCGTTCGGGCGTTGCTAAGGCGGCCGCAGGATGTACTTGATAACATTTTGACAGTGCGTGATCTTGAACTTGATATCGCTAATCACACTGCTAAACGGGCTGGTAAAGATATCAAGCTATCTAACAAAGAATTTGCCATTCTTGAATATTTGCTGCGCAACAAGAATCAAATTCTCAGCAAGCAAAACATCATGACGCACGTTTGGGACTTTGATGCCGATATTTTGCCGAATAACGTTGAAGTTTTTATTAACTATTTACGCAACAAAATTGATAAGCCTTTTCCAGGCGCTGATCCGATTATCCAAACGGTACGAGGGTTTGGATATATCGTTAAGGACGAGATTAGAAAAGCATGAAAAATGTTGGGCAACGCGCCGTTGTTCGCTTAGCGGGGACCTATTTGGCGATCATCATGTCTATGTCGATCGCCTTTAGTTTGATAATTTATGGACTATCAAGCCAAGAGTTTCATCGCCGGCCGCCAAATGATCAGCAAGCAGCTTCTACGATTCGTTCCGCCGCGCCAGGTACGGTTATTTCAATTCATAGCTATCTTGATACGCGTGAAGATGAAGCGATGGCGGCGATTCGCCTAAACTTGCTGCTGGCAAATTTGACGGTGTTTTTGATAGGCGGGCTAGTCAGCTATCTGCTAGCTCAGCATACGCTGCAGCCAATCGAGGATAACATGGCAGCGCAATCGCGTTTTGTCAGCGATGCTAGCCACGAATTACGCACGCCGTTGACGGCGCTATTGGCGGCTAATGAAGTGGCATCAATGAATCCGAAATTGACTCTCAAACAGGCTAAGCAAGTTATCGCCGACAATGTTGATGATGTTAAACGTTTACAAAAATTAACCAACTCAATGTTAGGGTTGCTCAAAGAAGACAAGCTGGAAATTCAGAAGGGTAAGGTTGGTTTGCAATCGGGGATTGCTCGGGCGATGAACCTAGTAGTAAATCAGGCGCTGGCAAAAGATATTGCTATCGATGATAAAACTAAAAATCTTTTGCTGCTTGGCGATCGACAAAGTTTAGAACAGCTTTTCACGATTTTGCTAGACAATGCTATTAAATATAGTAACAAAGGCGGTACCATTACTATTTCTAGCAGTAAAAAGGGTAAGCACATCAGCGTTGCTGTAGCGGATGCTGGTATTGGCATGAGCGACGAAGTAAAGTCGCAGATTTTTACGCGATTTTATAGAGCCGAAGAGTCGCGTACTACTGCTGGATACGGCTTAGGCCTGTCAATTGCCGAGCGGATTATTAAGGCGCATGGCGGACGAATTAACGTCGATAGCGAACAGAATGTTGGTTCTACTTTTACAGTCATTCTTCCTGCATACAACAAGAAAAAATAATTTTTTAAGGCGTCTTTAATAGCTCCTAGTTATATTTTAATCAATATTAATTAACAAAAGGAGATGAATAAATGCCAACTAAAATTGAAGATGGTTTTGAAATGCCTTCTGGCGGTACGCCGTCAATACAGCCAGTGGCGCAATGCTCGTCTATGACGCCAACTATGATTTTGGCCGTCATAGCAATTGTGTTGTTCGCTGGCGGGTTGGGCTTTGCTGGCGGCATGCAGATCAATAAATCGCCGCAGAGTAATGCAGTGAGCGGTGTGCCTAGCGGGCCAGTACAACAACAAACTAATCCTAGTACAAATAATACCGCCACGCCGCAAGGAATGCCTAGTTCATCAAACAATAATCAACAAGCAGGTCCACAAACTAACGCAGGTACACCAAATACCTATATGAATAACAGCTAGTAGCTGATTCCAGCAGATTTCATTGCTGGCTGGATGACGAACTTTTCAAAATTATCAGCATTAGCCCAAACATACCTAGCATTAGTATCGGTGTTTGTGCCGCTAACTAGCTTACCGTTAAGGACTTTTTGGCTGCCGACATCTTTGCCGTTAATGTACATAGCTGGCGTGCCGCCAACGCTGTCCTTTTTGCCAAGCGCCATGTCGTAATCAATTTTTTTACGGATGTTTGGATTTTCGAGATCAGCCTTGAATTTTTCTACATTCAAGCCCTTGATGTCGGAGGCTAACTTCACAAAGTTTTCAGTACGAGTTGACCCGGATAACTCTACCCAGCTAGCTCGATTTTCGAAAAGCGAGTTGTGCATTTCCCAGTACTTACCTTGTAGTCCAGCTGATTCGGCGGCAGCCGCTGCGGCCAGCGCGTTCGGGTGAGCGCTAGTTAGCGGATAATTGCGGAAGATAAACCCAATCTTGTCTTTGTACTTTTCAGTGACTTTTTTGGTGACCGGGTAAGATGAATTGCAGCCTGGACATTGAAAATCGGCATATTCAACTAATAGTACTTTGCTGTTGGCGTTACCATAAACATGCTCGCTAATATTGCCGCTTTCGCTTGATGCTGGCTGCACCTTCGTACTATCGACGCTTGAAACATCAATTTGATTACGCTGCTGTAAAAAAATCAAGCCGCCAATCAATCCTACGCACATCGCCGCAAAAATAATCCATGCCTTTTTGGTCATATTTCCTCCGCTTATTACTAGAGGATATTATACTGCTTATGAGCTCGCCAATCAAGCGGGCTTGCGGTACAATATGTGTATGCGGTTATTCTTAGCTATTTTGTTTGTGATGATTACCTTAGCGTTGATAGCGGTGACGTCAATTTCGCCGCGCCGAACAAAGCTATCAATGTACGAGTTAGAACGCCGCCGTCGTAAGGGCGACACCGCAGCGGCTGACGAATTACGGCGAATACTACTGCTTGATGATATTGTATCGCTGCGTAAGGCAACCGAAGCTCTACTACTGGTTCTGGCGGTATTGTCGGCGGTATCGGCGTTTGGTTTTTTTATCGGCGTGGCCATTAGCGTGATGACGTCTTTAGTCTATAGTAGAATTGCTCATTTTGACTGGTTGGTGCAGATGGTTGATGGCTATTACCGGCGGATAGAGCCGGGATTGCTGACTTTCGTCGAGCGGCATCCGCGCTTGGGGCAAGGTTTGCGCAGTGTTAATGTGCAGAATGAGCCGAATATTCTTAGCTCGCGGGAAGAACTTGAGCATTTGATACGCGAATCATCGGGAATACTGTCGCTTGAAGAGAAAAAATTAATCAATAATGCCCTGTATTTTCATGAAAAAACCGTCGAAGAGGTAATGACGCCGCGCGGCGTGATGAATACAGTAGCTAAGGAAGACGTGATTGGGCCGTTGCTGCTTGATGAACTACATAAGACTGGCCATAGCCGCTTCCCGGTGACTGACGGTGATATTGACCATATTGTTGGCATTCTGCATATTCGTAGCTTACTGACGCTTGATAACGGTAAGAAAACTAGCCGCGTTGAAACGGCGATGGACAAGAAGATTTACTTTATCAACCAAAACCAGAAGCTGGAGCGCGCCTTGTCGGCCTTTATCAAAACGCGGCATCATATGTTTATTGTTGTTAATGACTATCGCGAGACAGCGGGTATTCTAACGCTCGAGGATGTGCTAGAGGCGTTGCTCGGCCGTAAAATCCTCGATGAATTTGATGTAGTTGACGATTTGCGCGTGCTAGCGGCGCGTAATCCGAACAAAAACAATAAGAGTCCATCGGCTACTGACGTCAAATAAGTTAGTAATTTTAGCACTCTTGCACTTCGAGTGCTAACGCGCTATACTATAGCAATATGGCAAAGCGCGACTATTATGAAGTACTAGGTATCACCAAAAACGCCTCTGAAGACGAAGTCAAGAAAGCTTTTCGTAAGCTGGCTGTTAAATATCACCCCGACAAAGAAGGCGGCAGCGAAGAGAAATTCAAAGAGATTAACGAAGCTTACGAAGTTCTCAAAGACAAGCAAAAACGTCAACGTTACGACCAGTTCGGTCATGCTGGCGTAGGCGGTTCTGGCGGCGGTGCTGGTTACAGCGGTAATCCTTTTGAAGGTTTTGGCGGTTTCGGCCAAGGTCAAAATATTAATTTCGATTTTGGCGAAGGCTTGGGCGATATTTTCAGTCAGTTTTTTGGCGGGCCGTCCGGGCAATCGCGCCGCAATAGCCGGCCGCGCGGGCGCGACGTTGAAACGCGTGTTACTTTGACTTTCGAAGAAGCAGTGTTTGGTAAAGATGTCGAGATTGCGTTAATGATTAACGATGAATGCGAGCATTGCCACGGTACGACCGTCGAGCCGGGTTTCGAGATGAAAACTTGTCCAGATTGCCAAGGGGCTGGCCAGCGTGTCCGCACAATGAACACGATGTTTGGCCCGATCCAACAAGCGGTAGTTTGCGAAACCTGTAAAGGCCGCGGTAAAATACCCGAGAAAGAATGCACAGTTTGCCATGGCTCTGGTGTGCAACGCCGCGAGCAGAAAATCACTGTCAAAATTCCAGCAGGTATTGATGACGGTTCGACGATTCGTTTGCGCGAGCGCGGTGAAGCGATTGCCGACGGCGACCGTGGTGATTTATACATCAATATTCGCGTTAAAGCGCATAAGAAGTTTACCCGCGAGGGCGATTTGATTCTTAGCCAAGAACATATCGGTATGGTTGATGCGGCACTCGGTACTGAAATTGACGTTGAGACAGTCGACGGCATAATTACCATGAAGGTACCGGCCGGTACGCAGTCGGGTACTGATTTTAAATTGTCTGGCCATGGCGTCCCGTACCCGCGCAGCGAACGGCGCGGCGCCCATATCGTTAGCATTATTGTCGATACACCGACTAAACTATCTAAGAAGCAGCGTGAACTGTTAGAACAATTCGAAGCCTCTAAAAAACGCGGTATTTTCTCGTGAGGCACGGGGCTTTTGACTTATCGTTGTATATAGATGACGTGATAAAATAAAAGCATGACTTTTACTATCGTTCTAGCAATAGTCTTTGGCGTGTTGTTTTTGTTGGCATATATGACGCGCCGGCGATTCGGCGTATTGACGCTAGCGCTAGCAGCTGGTTCAATCTTGGCTGATTTGTGGAGTAGTCAAGCAACCCCGTATGTCGCAAATCTTGGTATTGTCATTATCCGTCCGCCGTTAGTAGATGTGGTGGCGGTGATATTAACTCTAGCGCCTTCACTGATATTACTATTCAGCGGGCCGGCGGCTAGTAACAAATTTCAGCGAATTGGCGGGTCAGTGATATTTGCAGTGTTAGCTGCGGTATTAATGTTTGAGCCGCTAGAAAATGCGCTAGTGGTTGATGAGTTTGGTAAGCAAATCGTCAGCCGTATTAATGCGTCTTATGCCATTATCGTGACGGTGTGCCTGGTGCTGTCGATAATTGATGTGTTGCAAACTCATGTACGGCGCAACGAATCGAAAAAGAAGAGCAAAGAATAAAGACGGTTAAAAATAAAAGACCTTCACACTGAAAAGGTCTTCTTATTCTTGAAATGGAGGGCCCAGTGAGGCTTGAACTCACGACACCCTGCTTAAAAGGCAGGTGCTCTAACCAGCTGAGCTATGGGCCCGAGTAAATCTTACTATACAGTTTGCGGCGAGTCGTGTCAAGCTATGCTACTATCGAAATATGAGATGGTTGGGCGAGCGGCTTCATCCAATGTGGCATATTGCCGCTTTATGCTACGGGCTAGTTAGCGGCGTGGTATTGGCACAATGGGGGAGCGGGGTTAGCTGGTGGCTAATTATTGCGTCCATCCCGCTGATTAGTTTAGCTTTTTGGCAGCGGCGGCTGATTTTGTTAATTTTAACGCTAGGTGCGGGTTTGTTAATCGGACTGGCTCGCGGCTCTAGCAATCAAGCGCAGTTACAGTTATATAAACCGTTGTATGGCCAGTCGGTGCGATTAACTGGAATAGTGCGGGATGACGCAGATAACGTAGCTGGTAGTACTAGACTGCAAATAACTTATATCAAAATGGGCAATACGTCTTTGCCTGGTCAAATTTGGTTGTCGCTGCGTGGTAATCCAGCAATTAAACGCGGTGATGAACTTGCTTTGCGCGGTGTATTGAAGCCGGGTTTTGGCAATTTAGCGGCAGTATTAGCAAAAGCGAAGCTTGACAGTGTCAAGCGAACAGCTGGCGGCGATCCAGCGCTAGAGCTGCGCGATACTTTTGCTGATGGCGTACATAAAGCGGTTGATGATCCAGGAGCTAGCTTAGGGATTGGCTTTTTATTAGGCAAGAAAAGCATGCTGCCAGAGGATTTGCTAGAGGCTTTGAAGGGACGCATATCATTGTAGCGAGCGGTTACAATTTAACAATTTTGGTACGTTTGGCGCGGCGGCTATTCGCAAAAATATCAAAATATTTAGCGATGCTGGTTAGCTGCAGCTTGGTGCTGGGTTTTATTGCCATGACTGGCGCTAGTCCAAGTATGGTGCGTGCCGGGCTTGTTACTGGGCTAAGTTTGTTAGCATGGTATGTCGGCCGAAAGTTTCATCCAGTTGTTTTGCTGGGGCTAGTATCGGCAATAACGGTATTGTGTAATCCAAGTTATGCTTGGGGCGACATGGGTTGGATGCTAAGTTTTGCGGCGTTTGCTGGCGTAATTATTGTGGCGCCAGTGTTGACGGCTTATTTCTTCTCGACTGATAAAGTCCCAGCTATCATTCAAATTTTGTTAGAAACGTTAGCGGCACAGCTGGTAACTGCGCCGATTATCATGGCAGCCTTTGGGCAGTTGAGTGTAATTTCGCTGTTGGCGAATATCTTGGTTGGTCCGTTTATACCGTTGGCGATGTTGCTAACATCGATAGGTGGCGTTAGCGGGCTAATTATTCCAGCGATAGCGCATGTCATTGGCTGGCCAGCGCAGATGATGCTTGACGCGATGATTGCAGTAGTGAATTGGTGTGCTGAGCAATCTTGGGCTGCAGTTGAACTGCAAGTACCGTGGTGGATAGCGGCGCTATGGTACGGTTTGATAATTGCGGCAGTGTGGTTCATGAAATGGCGTAGCGGCTATCGACTGCGCGACGCTTCAATAGTGACATAACAGGGCTCATTTGCTATTATATAAGTAAGTATTTATCAATAAACTAACGAGGAGTAGTCATGTCAGGACATAGTAAATGGGCGACAACACATCGTCAAAAAGCTGTTGTTGATGCTAAACGCGGTGCGATTTTCACTAAAATTGGCAACCAGATCGCTATCGCAGCGCGGGCTGGCACTGACCCTACAATGAACTCTAGCCTAGCGATGGCTATCGAAAAAGCTAAGGCGGCAAATATGCCGGCTGCCAATATTCAGCGGGCGATCGACCGGGTTGCCGACAAAAATTCAGCGGCGCTAGAAGAAATTACTTACGAAGGTTATGGCCCTGGCGGCGTAGGGATTATCATTGAAACAGCCACCGATAACCGTAATCGAACTTTGCCAGAGGTGAAATTGGCTTTAACTAAAAACGGCGGTTCAATGGCTGATGCTGGCAGCGTGATGTTTCAATTTGACCGCAAAGGGGTTATTCGGGTGGCAGCAAGCGGCGAAGAAGCTTTGTTGCAAGTACTTGATGCAGGCGCCGAAGATGCTGTTGAGGCTGATGGTAAACTAATTGTCTATACTGGCATGAAAGATTTAGCGAGCGTTCGCAAAGCGTTGCTAGATGCAGGTATGACCATCGAGGAAGCCGAGTTGCAATACATTGCCAAAAACGACGTGCCTATCAGCGATGCCGAAACTGCTCGCAAAGTAATAAAAATTATTGACGCGCTCGACGATCTTGATGATGTGGTAAACGTTTATACGAATGCCGATATTACTGCTGATATTAACGATTAGTTGACTTTTAAACTTACCTTCATGTAGATTATAAGTATACATGGTATTTATAATTGCTAGGAGGCCTGATGCGATGTCTAAAACTCGTCATTTTGATAGCAACTATAACTCTTCAGCCAGTATTTTCAGGGTTGGCAGCGGCAGATGCTGTATCGACGGCGGCTGTTTCGCCGGATAACACGCTAAGCATTGCGAACGAAAACAATAGCGAGAATTTACCAACCGCTAAACAAGAGGAAAAACTCGATAAGTCTAACGAGCCGCTAATTAATAAAGAAAATTCTAATTCACTGCCAGCTGCGAACGATGGGAAGGCACTCCCGCCGCAGACTGCTGAAAACAAAACCGCTGCCAAGCCTGCTGAAATCCCACCGTTGGTCCCGTCAAGCCCTACTAATGCTAACGAAACTGTAGATAAAATAACAACATTGCCGTCACCAGTGTCAGCAGAAAATGATGTTGTAGTCTCTGCGTTTAAAACTGATCCAAAATACGGCTATACGGCGATAGAACTTTACAATACTAGTGATGAATTTTTCGATTTAGGACAGATGTCGCTAGAACTACGTTACGCAACAGCGGAAGCTGATTTTGTTTGTAATGCTAAATTGCGAGATTATCTGCGGCCGAAGAGTTATTTAACGCTGTACAGCTCGAACTTATCGCCTACGGATGATACATTGCTTTTAGCGGGCTGTCCAACTCCAAATAGTGATGCTTTGTATGATAAAGAGATAAATGTTTATCAAGCTGGCCAGCTGGTTGAGGCGGTTCGAATTAACAACACCGATCTCGGCAAATATCAAAATGATATTTGGGAGCGTAAAGGCTGGAGTGTGTCTTATCGAACTGGTGTCTTTAAAACTGATTTTCGTAAACGAGCGACTGGCAATATGATATCAAGTGATTTGTACCGTTTGCCGCCTACACCAACTTTACAGATTCTAGAAATTTTACCGAATCCAGCAGATTGTGCTACGGCTGACCCGAACCTTGCCTGCTATAGCTACGTCAAGGTTAAAAATGTTGGCCAAAGCCCAATAGACTTATCGCTATACCGCTCGCGCAGCGGCAACCAAGCAGCGTCAGCTTCTACTAATAATCTTTCGAAGTTATCGGGCACGGTTCTGCCGGGTAAAATCTTTGTTATATCGGGGAAGACGCTGCACCTTGACAAGGCATCTGGAACAGTGTGGTTGCAAGATGCCAACGGGTTAATTACCTATAAGAACGGCGTGATACTGTATGAGAAAGCTGATAGTGCTAGCAACAAAGGGCGATCTTGGGCGTATGATGCTAAAACTGCGACTTGGCGCTGGGCGACGCCGAGTCCAGGTGGCGAGGGCAATGATTTTACGCCTAAACTTAATTATGGTAAGGGTAGCCTGAAAGCGTTGTCGGCTAAACCAAAAATAAAAATATTGAAACCATGCCGCGATGACCAATATCGCAGTGAAGAGACTGGCCGATGCCGCAATATTGTTCAGAACAATAAAAAAACCGTTGTCTTGAAACCTTGCAAAGAAGGCCAATATCGCAGCGAGGAAACCGGACGTTGTCGTTCAATTGCCAAGGCGGCTGCAGCCGTTCTGAAACCGTGTAAAGAGGGCCAATTCCGTAACCCAGAAACTGGCCGCTGCAAGAAGATTGCTTCTGTTGACGATTTACCCAAACCGTGCAAAGCAGGCTGGGAGCGCAATCCTTCAACTGGACGCTGCCGCAAAATCAAGAAAGCTAGTAATACATTAGCGGCTTATCCAGTGCAGCCGGTAACAGTCCAGCAAACTAATCCAGCGGTGTGGTGGACGATTAGCGGACTGGCCTTGGCGGGTGTTAGTTATGGTGTCTGGGAATGGCGCGTTGAAATTAAGCGCGGCTTGAGAAAAGCTATTCGATTTGGCAGGAAGTGATCCATACCAGCATGCGAATCATCGGAATTGACCCTGGTACAGGTATTCTCGGATTTGGCGTAATTGATGTCAACGGCGGCAGAATGAGGCTGGTTACGGCTGGCGTGATCACTACGCCAGCACATACGCCATTACCAGATCGCCTTGAAGAGATCTACTCAGGATTAACCGATATTATTAAAGAGACGCAGCCGGGTGTTATGTCGGTTGAAAAACTGTTTTTTACCAAGAATATTACGACAGCAATCAGTGTCGCCGAGGCGCGCGGCGTAGCACTATTGACAGGCCGCCAAGCGAAATTGCCAATTCACGAATATACGCCGAATGAAATCAAAAAATCAATCACTGGTTATGGTGCCGCCAAAAAGCCGCAAATTCAAGAAATGGTGCGTATTCAGCTAGGGTTGCAAGAGGTGCCGAAGCCTGATGATTGCGCTGCCGCATTGGCGGCAGCTTTAACGCATGCGTTTATGAGTCGTATTGAAGCGTAAGGTGATATAATGGTAAGTGATGCAGATACAAAAGCAACCGCCGCGTTTATCGCGCTACGCTAACATAGGTCGTAAGAAATCTCCAGTTCGTAAGGTTCATCGCCAGCCGACAGGTAAGTTCGGCAAACTGGTCGCTTGGTGGCAAGGATTGTCGCGCAAGCAGAAAGTTGCCGTTGTTGGCGGTCCTATTTTAGCAATTATGATTATCATACCAGTGGTAACATACATCATGCTGGCTAATGATATCCGCGACGTTGAGCGGTTGATGAACCGTAATAATACCGGAATCGTTCTAAAAGACAGAAACGGTAAGACTTTTTATAGTATTGGTCGGGCTGAGAAGCGCAATATCGTGAAACTTGATCAGATATCGGATCATATGAAGAATGCTTTGCTGGCGAGCGAGGACAAGGATTTTTATAAACATGGCGGATTTAATCTTTTTAGCATTGCTAGGGCGGCAGTGACGCGGCATGGCGGCGGCTCGACTATCACTCAGCAATTGGTTAAGAATACCTTGCTAAGCGACGAGCATAGTTTGATGCGTAAATATCAAGAGTTCTTCATGTCGATTGCTGTCGAGCAAAACTATTCTAAAGACGAGATTCTCGACATGTATCTCAATTCGGTCTATTTTGGTGAAAACGCTTTTGGCATAGAGGATGCGGCTAAGACTTATTTCAATAAAACACCCAAAGAACTAACTCTGGCAGAAAGCGCTATGCTGGTTGGTGTATTGCCGGCACCGAGCAGCTACTCGCCGATTAGCGGCAGTGCTGAATATGCTAAAGAACGGCAAAAAACGGTACTCAGTCGAATGGTAAAAGAAGGCTACGTCACCGAAGCGCAAAAAACAGAGGCCTTAGCCCAGCAATTGGCCTACGCGCCGCCGTCAACGCAGAATGATAGCGTGGCGCCGCATTTTGCTGAAATGGTGGTGGCTGAGCTCAGCGATAAATATAGCTCTAAAAAAGGCGGCTACGAAAAAGATGGTTACGAAAAAGTTATGCGTTCTGGCTATCAAGTCACAACGACGCTAGATATCGATATGCAGAATACCCTCAAAGACAACATCAGTAAGCAAATGAGGCATATTAACCGAATGGGCGGCTCTAATGCCAGCGGAGTTGTCGTTGATTCAACGACTGGTGAAGTTCGAGCTTTGGTTGGCAGTGCCGATTATAATAATGAAAAATGGGGCAAGGTTAACATGGTAACTACTCGGCGCCAGCCAGGTTCTAGCTTCAAGCCGATTTATTACGCAGCAGCATTGGCAGACGGCGTGATTACGCCAGCGACTATTTTGCAAGATAAAGTTAAGGATTTTGGCGGCGGCTATGTGCCGCGCGATGCTGATAAAAACGAAGCTAGTCGCGGCGGTAGTGCTACGGTGCGCCAATCGCTTAACTGGTCGCTTAATATTCCAAGCGTTGAAGTGATGCAGAAGTATGGTATTTCTCGTTCGGTAACAGCTGCTAACAGTATGGGTATTTCCTCTATCAAGAAGGGCGATCATGGCTTATCATTGGCACTTGGTTCAGCCGAGGCATCTTTGCAGGATATGGTGCATGCTTATACTGCTTTCGCTAATAGCGGCAAGCAATATGATATTACTAAAATTACTCAGATTGACGATAAATACGCTAAAACAATCTACAAACACGAGGGCAAGTCTAAACAAGTTATTAGCGCTCAGGGGGCTTACCTAATCTCAGATATTCTTAGCGACAGAACAACTCGCGCACGCATCTTTGGATCGTCAATTACAGTTAACGGTAATCATACTGTTGCTGTTAAAACTGGTACTACCAACGACAACCGCGATGCTTGGACGATTGGCTATAATCCGCAATACGTTGTTGGTGTTTGGGTTGGCAATAATGATAACTCTGCTATGATTAGCGGTGGTAGCGACATGGCTGGACCGATTTGGAAGAGTACGATGACGTCGCTATTGTCAGGCAAGCCAGATGTTAAATTCACTCTGCCGAGCGGTATCGTTCAGCGCGCTGTCTGTAAGGACAAGGGCGGCTTGGCGGCGAAAGCTGGCGCTAATACTTATAATGAATACTTTATGAGCGGCGCTTTGCCGACTGAATCGTGTAATTCCGAGCCAACTAAAGTATCTGTTTGCAACCTCTCTACCGGCAAGATTGAAACTATCGATGAGGACAAGTTTGACTCGACGAAATATTCAAAAGACACTGCTAATTGTAAGGCGCCGACGATTACCGTTTGCAACCTCTCTACCGGCAAGGTTGAAACTATTGACGAAGCTAGCTTTAACTCGACAAAATACTCGAAAGACACTGCTAACTGTAAAAGCACAAATGCTAAAGTGGCAGCCTGCGATCTCAAGACAGGCTCAGTGGTTATGGTTGATAAAAGTAAAATCGACGGCGTGAACTACAGTAAAGATACCAGCAATTGTGCGGCTGCTGGCGGAAACGATAATAGTGGCGGCGGCTCGGGCGATTCTGGCGGTAGCAATAATGGCGGCAATAATAGTAATAATCCTGGCGGTAACGCTACGTCGCCATAGCTGATTATGATAGCTCATCTTTCTGGTGTAATCGCTGAAAAGTTTGGCGCGGGCAGCGTCGTGATTGACGTTCACGGCGTCGGTTACGAAGTTAGCGTGTCGACTGGTGATTTTGAGGCGGTGGCGCTGAATCAAGACGTCAAGTTTTATACCTACCACCATGTGCGTGAGCAGGCGGAAGAGTTGTTTGGTTTTTCTAGTTTGGCTGCAAAAAAGCTGTTTGAAATGCTGATTACTGTTCAGGGTGTCGGCCCGAAAGCAGCGCTAGCGATTCTCAGCCTGGGCGATGCGGAACAGGTACGCAACGCCATTGCCAACGCTGACAGTGCTTTTGTGCAAAAAGCTGCTGGTATTGGCAAAAAAACTGCCGAGCGGGTGGTGGTTGATCTGAGCGATAAGGTTGGCTTGCCAGCGCATTACGGTCGAGCGGACACTCCGGTCCAAACTGAATTGAATACTTCTGACGAAGCTTTAGAAGCGCTGATGGCGCTGGGCTACACCTTAGCGGACGCTACCAAAGCGCTGGAAAATGTTGACACTAATCTGCCGACGGCGCAACGGGTGACGATGGCGTTGAAAAGCTGATAGACAATGAAGGTATTCGTAAACATTTTGCTTGTGCGATATAATTAGATAGTTATGGAAGATATAAAATTCTCTCTTAATCAAACGCCAATTAGTACTATTCTGGCCTGGGTAGAAAGCGGTGCAATTGCTATTCCGGAGATCCAGCGGCCGTTTGTATGGATAAGTTGGCAGGTACGCGATTTGATGGATTCGTTATATCAAGGCTATCCAGTCGGCTATATCATTACTTGGCAAAATCCAGACGTAAAACTCAAAGACGGCTCAACTTCGCAGGGCAAGCGAATTTTGATTGACGGCCAGCAGCGAATTACGGCATTGAGAGCGGCAATCAGCGGTCTGAATGTTGTTGATAAGAAATACAAGAAGCGCCGGATTGCTATATCGTTTAATCCTCTAACCGAGGAGTTTCGCACACGTACTAGCTCGACTGAACGAGGCAAGGAATGGATTAGTGATATTGCCGAGGTGATGGTCAACGGTTATGATACGCTGACGTTTGTCGACGAATATGTTGCCAGAACCCCAGGAACAACCCGCCAAGAGATTAACTCGCGACTGAATCGCCTTATCCAGATCAAAAATAAACAAATTGGCGAAATTCAGCTTAGTCCGTCGCTGGATATAAATATAGTCAATGAAATATTTGTGCGGATTAATGCCAGCGGCGTCAATCTCAGTAATGCCGATTTTGCCATGAGTAAAATTGCTGTGTACGAAAAGGACCCGGGCGATGAAATGGGTATGAGGTTGCGCAAATTTATTGATTATTTTGCGCATCTATCGGCTGCTCCGGATCAATTCAAAGACATAGCGCAGAATGATACTGAATTCGCTAAAACAGATTATTTTGCAAAGATTGCTTGGCTCAAAAATGAGACAGACGATTTGTATGATCCAACATACAATGACATTATCCGAGTTGTTGGATTGACACAGTTTGCCCGAGGCAAGCTTGGCGATGTGGTGTCGCTACTTTCGGGGCGTAATTTTGAAACGCGGCAAGACGAAAAAGAGATTGCCGACCTGTCATTCCAAAAACTAGAAAAAGGTCTGTACCAATTTACCAATGAAAACAAATTCAAACAATTTGTACAGAATATTTTGCGCGGCAGCGGCTATGATGAACCAAATATGCTGATTGCGCGCAATGCGGTTAATTATGCGTACGCGATGTATTTGCGGCTGTTAGACATCGGCGAAAACCATGCTGACGCCAATTCGCTGGTGCGGCGGTTGTTAGCAATTTCGCTGATGACGGGTCGGCATTCTGGCGGTTTTGAAACGCAATTTGAACAAGATATCAAACGAATCCAATCTGCTGGTGATATGGCAAAATTTATTGCAACGCTTGAAGAGCAAGAATTATCAGATGTTTTTTGGAATTCAACTCTGGTGGACGAATTCGATAAGCCGACGACCAATAATCCGTTTTGGCACATGTTTATCGCGGCACAGAATAAACTGTTGAAGCAGAGTTTTTTATCAAAGAACAACATTGCGCGCGATTTAGCAACCGACGATATCCATCATATTTTTCCGAAGAATTATTTAGTTAAACACGGGTATGATAAATCAATATATAATCGGATTGCTAATTTTGTGCATCTTCGTAATGATATAAATATCTCAGTTAGCGATTTAGCGCCGCGCGAATATTTAGGCGATATACTATCCGGAGGGAATAATCACCATAGCGATATCGTTAACGAAGCCGAGATGATAAACAACTTTGAAGACAACGCTATCCCAAAAATATTATTGCAAGCCGAGGTCGATGATTATGATGAATTCTTGCGGCAGCGGCAAGTGCTAATGGCAGAGATGGTAAGAGAGTACTACAAGACTTTGTGACGGCACTGAGCTACGCCTTGGAGATTGTCAGAAAATAGAAGAGTGGATGCTAATCTACCGACAACGCAGCGGGCAACTGAGGCGCTGAAAACATAGGCTATATAATTGTGATTATACAACCTAGGTTGCAGCAGTACGTCTGTATATTGACTAAATATAAAAAATAAGTTGTGAATATAGATACATCAGCTAAAACTCCTGGATGGTCTTCGTTGGAAAATTATGACGCTCCCGGCGGTTCGGTGATGACGTCTTCCGAAGTGTCCCATTCAAACGAATTGGAGCAGTATGTCTCACATAAGCATCTTGTAACATTATTTTATGATAAAGAACGAGCAGATTCTCTTGCTGCTTTTTCAGTTGATCTACTGGCCAAATACCCCGACTATCCATACCACCAGGCAGCTCATGGTGTGGATGTGATGCGTTCACTCCGGTTACTATTGACAGATATTATTCCAGCTGACAGTTTAAGTTTATATCAAAAGGACTTGCTGTTGGAGGCAGCTGCAGCACACGATGCTGGACTTGCGGTTGGTCCACCTCCATATGGATATCCCACTAAAGAACATTATGCTGTCTCATTCCTTGGCGAGCAATATGAACCTAATTCAGCTGAGTATGAGTTCATGGAAAGGGCAATTCTCGGGACGATCATTGGTCCAAAAGAGAGGGTTTGTCGTGATAGTATTGAGGCTAAATTGTTGCATCATGCTGATCTTGGCTATATCTGGGGAGCGAACAATCAGGACTTTTTGAATTACGCTACGAGATTTAGGGTCGAAGGATGTAGTAATATGTCATGGCAGGAGTTTCAGGAATTAGAGTCTCTGTTCTTGTCTAATTATCAGGATTATCTGGAAAATGACATGAGGGCATGTGGTGTTGCGGAGGAAGTGATTAAGTGGATGTTGAGTCGAGTTGAAGACAATAAAAAGTTCATTACTAGCGGGGAGTTGGGCGAACCTAGCCAAGAAGTGTTTAATAATTGGCCAACTGCTTGTGCTGATCGGTTGTCAATTCCTGGGAATGTTGGCAAAATTGCCCCTGTTGGTAATAGTGTATCGTTCTGAATGGTATAATTAGTTCATGGCAATTGAACGAATAGTCGATACCAGTTCACATGACGACGACGCCGAGGAACAGCGGATTGAAGTCAGTCTGCGTCCGCAGAGTTTTGGCGAATACATTGGGCAGGAGCGATTGAAGAAGAAATTGAAATTGGCGATTGCAGCTGCCAAACAGCGTAGCGAGCCGCTTGACCATGTGCTACTGTACGGCCCGCCAGGGCTGGGCAAGACGACCATGGCAACAGTGATCGCCAATGAGATGGGCACGAATTTACGCATCACCAGCGGCCCGGCCATTGAAAAGGCGGGTGATTTGGCGTCGATTTTGACCAATTTGGCGGACGGCGATATTTTGTTCATCGATGAAATTCATCGGCTCGGTCGGGCAGTGGAAGAGATTTTATATTCGGCCATGGAAGATTTCAAGCTGGATATCGTCATTGGCAAAGGGCCGGCAGCTCGGTCGATTCGGCTGGATCTGCCGCGATTTACGGTAATTGGTGCGACGACGCGGACAGGTAGCCTGGCGGCACCGCTGCGCGATCGCTTCGGGCATATTTATCGCTTGGAATTTTATGAACCAGAGGATATCGCGAAAATTGTGACGCGGAGCGCAGCCATTTTGGAATCGTCGATTCGGCATGAAGCGGCGGATTTACTATCGACGCGGGCCCGCCGGACACCGCGCATCGCTAATCGCCTGCTCAAGCGCGTGCGCGACTACGCCGACGTCAACGGTGATGGCATAATTGATGTGAAAACAACAACGAGTGCTTTGGAAATGTTGGAAGTAGACGAGTTGGGATTGGACCCAGCCG
>JABCOE020000004.1 GCA_013333795.2 Candidatus Saccharimonadota bacterium
CCGACCAAGCCGTCGACGTACTCAAAAAATTTGCTGGCGATTTGTACGACGGCGACGATGATGAAGACGATGATGATTAGCAATTCGATAATAATTTAGAACTGCCGGCGTGATTATTTCGCCATAAAGATGTATAATAATACCACAAATGCGAGGTTGGTCGCATAGACATCATAAGCCACTAATCCCGAAGGAGGGGATTGAAGTTTTATGGTAAAAAGTCCAGATCTACTAGGTGAAAAAATTAGTCGCCGCGGGTGGTTAGGGGGGTTAGCATTATTTGCAGGGGGTTTGGCTCTTTCAGCTTGCGCTAGAGAATCTAGCTCTGCAAAACCAGCCAACCCGAGTACCGCAGACATACCGATGAGGACAGCTGACTCACGAACTACACCGCCATCAACGTCAGAAGCAACGCCGACACCAGAAGTAGAGGCTCCGATAGACCCATCCGAAATTATCCCCGAAGATACACTACACGAAAGACTTGCATTGCCGAATTTAAAAGAATTAAAGAGTGGACATAGATGGGAAAGTGATGCTGGTCAAGATGTAGTTAAAAAACTTATCGATGCTATCAACTGTCTTGTTTGCCCTACTTTATTAAATGAAGGTACCGACAGAGTATTTGGACAATATGCGACAAAAGAAGGCTCTTCAGGTTCTCTGAGCCGCTCGATATGTGACTACGTAAGAGAGCAATTCGTTGAGACAACAATGAGTCCAGGAGCTCCTAGTAAAGAGAAAACTCCTGAATTTTTAGCATGGGTAAAAGATCAGTGCTGCGACAACGTCGAGATAGCTATACGCGGTAATGTAGGCGAGGATCGCTCTGACTATGATGCAGTTCCCCTCAAAGAAGGAAGAGAATTCTATAAAAAATACGAAGCTATACCGCGCGCCGATGGCGACTTAGCAGAGTTTTCAATAACCCCACACGACAATAGTCTCTTTCTAAAATGGAATGCTCGCGCAAGAACTAACTTAGACCCATCCGATCCTAGATATGCAGATATAGAAAATGAAAGACAGCGTTTCGAAGCTTATCTTAAACAAGAGAAGGATGGCGCTCTATCTATCAGCAAGATATCTGTCGAAGAATCCACTAAACAGAGTTAGGTAGACTAATCACAAATAACTATAAAGAAGAAGGTTAAAAAATAATATGGCAAATCTAGAAAGAAAGTTAACTTTCGACCGTCGTAATTTTTTAAACGCAACGGGACTAACTGCTATCGCCTTTGTCGGCGCCAATTTGTTATCTAGCTGCGCTCCAAAAACACCAGCTGCTGAGATACCCAAAGCGCCCACGACACCCACAGAAGATCCCAACCTACAGAGGGCTTCACGAATTATTGAAGAAACAACCGAAAAATATCCGACTATTGAATCCTTAGTGGGAGATCCAGAGGAACTAAAACAAAAAATGACCATACCAGCAGGCTTAAGCGATGAAGATTTCGCTAAGCAATGGGTTAATGGGATCGACTTAATTTTCCAGATGGGACACCCCGATGATCCAGAGTTCACCATGGGAACAAGGATAGATGCCTATAAAGAAGGAAGAGAAGAGTCTGCCGAAAGGTATGCTAAAGTACTCGTAAATGCCTACAAAGAGGCTGTAATTAGTCCCAATGAGAACAGTTCTGGGATAGATGAATATATTGAGTTTTTGAGAACTTTAGCAACTTCATCGGTTTGTTGTAATGCAGCGACAAGCTCTGTAGCTTACCCTAATTCTGACGACAAAGAGCCATTTCGTTGGTCTGCTACTTTTGACACTTCATATCCGAGCGAACAAAGCGAATATGGTGGTCGCACTGTAACAACTAGGGTAATTAATTGGTCTATTCGAAACAACAGAGACAAAAACCGTATAGGCAAACCAGGCAGTGAATTGTATCTAGACGCCACCGACTATCCAGAGCGTGCGATGCATCAATCAACAATAGTAACTGAAGTAATTAAAGGACATGAGACTCTCGTTGATTTTAAAAGTGATTCCGCTATATAAACTTTCAATCTAAATAATGGCTTTCTTGCCAATCTCAAAGCTTGAAAACATAACCATCTTAATGCTACTATTAGGGTGGTTATGTCTAGTTTTGTGCGAAAAATAGTAATTGCTGTGTTCATTACTAGTATTTCTATAGTGTCTGTAGGTCTAATACAAACAAGCCAAACGTATGCTGAGTCATTTGACAAAGATAATTTAGACCACCACGTAAAGCTTTATTCGTATTATCAGGCATTATTGTCTACACCTGAGCAGTGCGTTTATAATAATATGCGATCTATCATAACTCGTGGGACTGGCCCAGGAAAAAACGCAGCACCCGATGCCGAAGATTCTCCTGGCAACGAAGGTAAGACTTGGTTCGGGTCTAACCAGAAGGTTTGGGTGTGGCCTCGTGAACAGGTCACATGTGCTGAAGCAATGAAACGGCTTATTGATATGAAATCTAGCGATGCACAGCGGTACGCCAATTTCTTAACCAGTATGAATGGCAGGTTTTGGGATGCAGGTGATCCTGAAGATTGCGAAGCGGGAACTACAAATACAAAGCCAACCTGGGTAATTGTTTGGTCGTACCAATACGGCAGTCCTTCTCTTCTTTGTGGTTTATCACCCGCAAAAAATAGAACAGCTGACGGCGGTCCGCGAGTTACTCAATTTAAAGCTGCCGTCGGTACTGAACCTACACTTAGTAATGCAGCTACATTTCACGCTTATTACAGCGCTCTAAATAATACTGCCATATGCACCACTCGCGTAGTACCAGAAGCTGACCGTAAAGAATATAAAAATATAAATAATGGTGTCGGAACAGATGTTTCATCTCAACTGAGTGCAAGAATCGGTAGTACAACTGTTTCAAGCTATAAATCATTTTATTACGATGTCCCTAGTGTTGACTCAACAGGTAAAGAGATTACGCTACTATATGAAGTATCTCTCAAGACCGACACAACTAGCATTACACCCCCTGTACCTGCAGGTACGGGTGCTGTCCCTTCTTCTCCAATTACCACGACAGATATACGTGCGATGTGGTCTGGTTCAGGCGGTAATTTAGATTGTGTAACCATGGCGGCTTTATTACATCAAGATCCATATAAATCAGATTGGCTGAAGTGGATGCAAGAGCATAAGTCAACCGCATCATCTGTTGCTAGCTCAACAAAAAAACCAACCTCAGAACAGCTAAAACCTGGTGAGCCTGGTGGTTCTAGTGGCGATGGCACCACACCAAAGGAAGAAGACCAAGAAAACTGTAAAATCGACTATATTGGCTGGGTAATTTGCCCAGTCGTCAATACTCTAGCCAGTATGTCTGAGGGGGCACGCGCGAGACTAGTCAAAATGTTAACTGTTGATACAAAAAGCATTCTAGGCGATACTTCCGAGGGCTCTGTCTATTCGTATTGGTCGAAGATTCGCGATTATGCGAATATCTTATTCGTCATATTCTTTTTATTCGTTATCTATTCGCAGATAACTGGGTACGGTTTAGACAATTACGGCATCAAACGCATGCTGCCAAAATTAATAGTAGGCGTAATCGCAGTTAATATATCATTCTATATATGTGGACTACTAATAGACTTGTCGAACGTCGTTGGGTCAAGCGCTTTCAATTTCATCTCGACCGCTGCTGTCGGTGGTATGCCAGCAGGAGATTGGAATGATAGCGACCAAGGATGGATTAGCAGCATCGCAGCTGGTGCTCTATTGTTGACGGTAGGATATTTCGCACTAGCAACAGTGATTTCGGTATTGCTATTCGTGGTAATTACGGCAGTGACTACGATTTTCTTGTTGGGCGTACGAGAGGCTATCATCATCCTATGTACCGTGATATCACCGCTAGCATTTGCCGCGATGATAATGCCAAATACCGAAGGTTTGTATAAAAAGTGGTGGAATGTCTTTAAGGCCTCCCTAATGGTGTTCCCGATGGTGGGGCTAGTGTATGGAGCTAGTAATTTAGCAGCAAGAATTCTTGGCGCTAGTGTTGAGGAAAATGATTTTATTTTGAAATCTGTCATTACTCTGTTGATATTCGCACCACTGCCAGTAGTACCGAAACTAGTCAAAAGTGCTGTCGAGATAATTGGCATCGGCGGACTGGTAGCTGGAGCTGAAAAATGGATGAATAAGAAGCGAGGGGCGATGACCGACAAGGTTGGTAAGTGGAGAGAGAATAAACTCACTAGCCAGTTTGGTAAGCATCGCCGCGAAAAGGCGCAGCTTAGGAACGCTCAGATACGCGGCGGCACTTATCGAGGTAGAGGAGGGTTTGTCAACCCTAGAAACTGGCGATCAGGAGCCAACAGAAGATTCAACGCCATGAGCGGCGATTTCGGCCAGAAACGCAAACTAGCCGGCTCTGCAGCAGCATTAGCGGAAGACAACGAACGTATGAAGGCTGCCAACGCTTGGATCGCTGACAACAATATGTCGTCTGATCGCCTGGCCGAGATAGCTACAGGTTTCACGAGAGACAAAGATGGTAACAAAGTAGCAGCAGATTTGAGTGGTATATCATCTTATCAACGGCGCGCTGCTATGCAGGCTTTAGCTCCGCATATGACCAGCAAACAAGCATCCGACCTGGCTGAAGCTTCGGCATCATTCGGGGACGCCTCGCTGCAAAAAGAAGCCGCCAACGCTATCGCTGAGTCTGGTGCCAAGAAAGCGCCGTGGTTAGGCGGTAAGCAACTAGAAGCTATCAGGCAGGGTACTTATAACGAAGAAGAAGCTATGGGAGATTATATCAAGAACAAAGCCAGTGGTTCAGGCTTGGCTAATGCAGATGCAGATGCTGTCAGGAGGATGGTGAAATTCTCAGCAGACCAAGTTCGCCAAAACGCCGATAGCTCCTACATGCGATCACTAATAAATGCCCGGGCATCATTAGAAAACGATCCCAAAACAGCTGGCACCGTTCCAGCTTCGGTACGCGCGGAGATTAATAAGATTCCTCCTTTGCAGCAGCAACAAACCCATGGTGCCAGCAGCGGTCAGGGTACTGGCGGTAGTCAGGGATCTGGTGGTAGTTCTAGTGGTAGCCCTAGTCCTAAAGGTAGTACTCCGCCGCCGAATCCAGGATCTGGTAGCGGAGGACAAGGTCCTCAAAATTCTACCCCGCCGCCAAAACCCAGCAACACTCCTGATACTCCTAAGCCTAATTCTAGTAGTGACCCTGGAAGCGACAGCTGATCTAGTAACTCTAGCGATAGCAGCAGTTCTGACTCTTCTGATGGAGGCACAACGACGCATAATGGGCAAACATTCACCCAAACCAGTAGCGGATTGTACATACCAAAGCATTAGTAGCCTCATAAAATGTTTTATGCGCTATAATAAGCAGTATGGCAGAATATAAAGTCGCACAAGACGTCGAGGCAGAAGACAAGCTGATCGGACCGTTTAGCTTCCGACAGTTTATCTACCTGATAATTGCTGCTGTTGCTGTCGCCTTGGCCTGGGGATTGGGCCAGATATTTATCGGTTTGGCAATCATTCCTTTGCCAGTTATCATATTTTTTACCGTGTTGGCGCTGCCGCTGCGCAAGGATCAGCCGATGGAGATCTATGTAGCAGCTATTATCTCTTATAGGTTGAAGCCGCGCAAGCGCGTCTGGTCGCCCGACGGTATCGAATCGCTGATCGAGATAACCGTACCAAAAGCCGTCGACGAGCATCTGACAAAAGACTTATCACAGATGGAGACCGAAAAGCGCCTGTCGTACCTAGCAGATATCGCCGACACCAAGGGTTGGTCAATCCGCCATACTACCGAACCAACCCCGAACAGTTCGATGGTGTCAGACCAATATTACGCAGCTCAGCAGACAGTTGGCATGCTCGACGAAGACGGCAGTGTCGCCAGAAAGTTCGACGCTATGATTTCGCGGGCAGACCAAGAGCGCCACGACCGAATTATCCAAAATATGTATTATCAAGCGCAGACGCAAGCGCCAATACCGCAGCCGACGACCAACCAGACGGCACCACCTCAGGCGCCTCAAGCCTTTGATAATGATAACGTCGGTGACACGGCCGTGCAAAACGATGAACATTTGCCAAAGTTCAACCCTTACCCGACCATTCACCAATCAGTTATCCAGCCTACGAGCCAGCAGAGCAACACAACCGCCAACAATCCTATTCAATCTAGCTCAACAGAGCCAACCAAGCCAGCCGAACCAACAGCAAACACTAGCGCAACAGCGGCTTCAGATGATATAATTAGTTTAGCTAATAATAGCGGCTTGTCGATCGCCGCCTTGCAGCACGAAGTAGATCGAGTCAAACAGAAGAAAGAAGACAGCGAAGTATTTATTTCGCTGCGCTAGGCAAAGAAAGGAGTGGGGGTGCCGCCAAACAAATTACCGCCGAATCAAGCACCAATGCCAGCGCCAATGCCGCCGGCTGTTGCTGGTTCTGGGCAAAATATCGCAGCACCAGGCAACCCCGCTGGCAATCCTGCCGCACCATCATCGACCGACCCGAAAAAGGGCAAAGGTAAAGAACAGCCAAAGGCCACTAGCACCCAAAATTCCCTGATTTTTTCAGAATTACGCGACAGCATGGTGGTGATGAACGACGGATCGTTTCGCGCTATTGTTGCTTGCAAATCGATCAACTTCGACCTGATGAGCTCGCGCGAACGCGACGGCGTCGAACTAAGCTATCAAGACTTCCTCAATGCTTTGTATTTTCCAATTCAAATATTCATTCGCTCGCAGCGGGTCGATATCGGCCCGTATCTCGATAAGCTCGACGCTCTGCGGCGTGACCAGGACAACATGCTGCTGGGCGTATTGATGGACGATTATATCAACTTTATCGATGTTTTGTCGCAAGAAGCTAACATCATGGACAAAAGCTTTTTCGTGGTCATTCCGTATTTTCCGACCGGCGACGTTACCAATATCGTCCAGCAGAGCAAGGGGATATTCTCGATATTATTCGGCAGCAAAAAAGAAAATGTCACCAAAATCGACACCCAAACCTATGCCAAAGCCAAAGAAGAAATCAAAAACCGCGTCGATTCGGTGATTGGCGGGCTAATGCGCGTCGGCGTTTATTCTATTCAGCTCAATACCAAGCAGCTAGGCGAGTTATATTACAATATATATAATCCAGATACAGCTGTACGAGAGCCGCTTGACGACTTTGGCGATGTAGCGTCGCTATACGTCCGCAAGGGCGAAGGTAATAATCCGTACACCCACGAGGAGGTTAAGTGATGGCCCGTAAGAAAAAGATGGATCCGCTAGATATCGCTGCCCAGCAGCGCGAGCGCGAGCAGGCAGAGGTCGAACAAGCTTTCCTCAAGGGTATGACCACGCTGCGCGATTTAATCGCGCCGAGCAGCCTCGAAATCCATTCGGCTTATTTCCGTATCGGCACCAAATACGGCCGAACTATGTATGTCTATGGTTATCCGCGCCGGTTGTATACGGGCTGGCTATCGGGATTAATTAACATTGATCAAGTCCTCGATATCAGCATGTTTATTTATCCTGTCGATACAGCGATTGTCCTCAAAAACTTGCGCAAAAAAGTTACTCAGCTAGAGGCCGATATGGCAATTAATGCCGAAAAAGGCAAGACGCGCGACCCAGCCAAAGAAGCCGCCCTGCAGGATGCCGAAGAGCTGCGCGACGAGCTGCAGGTCGGATCAGAGCGCTTTTTCCGCTACGGCCTGTACGTGACGATTTACGGCGATAGCTTAGAGGAATTAGGCTATGTACAGCACTCGATCGAGACATTCTTCGGGCAGATGCTGGTTTATAGCAAAACCGCTTCTAGCCAGCAAGAACAAGGCCTCAACAGTACAGTGCCGCAAATGAGCGACCAGCTGCAAATTCGCCGCAACATGAACACTGGCGCCGTCAGCACCAGCTTCCCATTCACTAGCGCCGACTTAACCCAAGAAAACGGTATTTTGTACGGTATCAATATGCACAACAACGGCCTGGTGATTTTCGACCGCTACACGCTAGAGAACGCCAACATGGTAGTGTTTGCTAAATCTGGCGCCGGCAAGTCGTTTACTGTCAAGCTAGAGGCTCTTCGCAGCATGATGATGGGTGCCGATATCCTGATTATTGACCCAGAAAACGAGTACCAGCGGCTAAGCGACGCTGTTGGCGGCAGCTATATTCGTCTCAGCCTCAGCAGCGACACGCGAATTAATCCTTTTGATCTGCCAAAAGTTATCGATAACGAAGAAGCCGACGACGCTTTGCGCGCTAATCTAGTGACGCTGCACGGGTTGCTGCGGCTGATGCTGGGCGGAGCTTCGGCTAATAGCGCCGGTATCGGTTTATCGCCATCCGAAGCGGCCGACCTCGACCAAGGCTTGATTGATACTTACGCTCGCGTCGGCATCACTAGCGATCCATTGACGCACACTTCAGTACCGCCGACAATGGGCGACCTATACGACACTCTGCTACACATGGGCGGTACCGGCCCGCAGTTGGCGCAGCGCCTGCGCAAATACACCACTGGTACGTTTGCCGGTATCTTTAGCCAGCAGAGCAATATTGATATCAACAACAATATGGTCGTCTTTAATATTCGCGACCTCGAGGACGAATTGCGGCCGGTGGCCATGTATATCGTCCTTAGCCACATTTGGAATATAGTACGCACCCAGCAGAAAAAGCGCATGTTAATCGTCGATGAAGCTTGGCAGCTGATGAAATATGACGACTCGGCGAACTTTATGTTTAGTTTAGCCAAGCGCGCTCGTAAATATTACCTGGGCCTGACAACTATCACTCAGGACGTCGAAGACTTCATGGGCAGCAAGATGGGCCGCGCCATTGTTTCGAACTCATCAATGCAGTTACTGCTAAAGCAATCATCGAGCGCCGTTGATGTGCTTGGCGACGTTTTCAAATTAACCGAAGAAGAACGCAAGCGCCTAGCTAACTTCCCGGTCGGGCAGGGGTTATTCTTTGCCGGGCAGAATCACGTTCATATCCAGATTGTCGCCAGCGACACCGAAACTGGCTTGATTACCACCAACCCGCAGGCAACACTACAACAAGCCGCCGCAGCCGCTGCCGAGGAGCAGACATAATAGCTTAAAAAGGTTATAATAAAGATTATGCCGTTAGGTACAAGAGAA
>JABCOE020000005.1 GCA_013333795.2 Candidatus Saccharimonadota bacterium
CCGTCAAAGCATAATATATATTTCTACTAGCTCTCTTCCCAAATATTTCCTTTGTCCGCCAAGATCTCATCTCGTGTTTGCCTGCTTGTCAAAGTACGCTTTCAGACAAGGATTTGCTCAACTTGTCAATGAAAGCTGATATATATCGCATATGGACGCGCATGTCAATAGATTTAGGCAATTTTATTGAATTTTGTGCAAAAAAGCGCAAAAATAACGACAAACAAGCATTTTCGCCTGTTTGCGATGTTTGTAGCTGCGGATAAACTTAACTCTATATTTATAACTAGGAGTTGGAATAAATGATAGCAAGAGCTATTTGTCGTCGCTGCTTGATTTCTTGTCGTTTCGAATAAACCATCGAATCAAAGCGATAGCGGCTACTACGGTTGCGATTATTACTATATACGGTATAGCTACAGTGATATAGGTTATGATAATTTCTTTACTCATAGCTATATTGTTTAATTAAGATCGTCTACATGTCAATACTTTCGCCGTATTTTTTGTACTAAACTTGAACCGCTATCGCATTAAAAACGCAAGCAATATAGTATAATAAACGTATGAATCCGCTAAACGACAATGATATCCAATACGCTGGCCACCCTGAACAGGCACCGCGTCCTGATCCGTTAGTGCCAGAACCGCAGCGCCGGCCGCCGCGCGACCCATTCCGTAAATTCCGCCTGATTATGATTGGCGCTGGCGTTGCCGCCGCTTTAGTGATTGTTGTTGCGATTGTGGTGATGACGCTCGCTCGCTCATCAACGGTCAAGACAGATGAAAAGAAAAAAACTGACGAGACCAAGGTAGCTCATTTAACCGCTGCCGAAACTATCAAGCACGTTAACGTTTATTTCAAAGGCAAGGAAAAAGCCAAATCGTCAATCACCACTCCAGTAAGAGTCAAAGGAAGAAAATTCTACACCGTAGTGCCCGACCTCGACCAAGTTCAGAGTTTGGCCGGTTATGTTCCTAAGGATAAATCAATTTCGCAGCGCGAATCAATCGAGAAAAATATGGACTACGATGGCTTTACTCGCAAAGTATTCTCGGAGGGCAACAGAACAAATTATTTAGCTGATTTCACGCGCGACGATGTCACCTGCCAGCTGAGTACCGATATTTCGCAGCGCGACAAGCTCGGCGATTGGATGGAGATTCGCTGTCTCGACACTAAAGTTTACGCTGAATACGCTGAAGCGCAGCAGCCGGTCGTTTCGGTCTATACCCCGGCCGTGAGCGCTGCTGGACAGTACGGTTTCATCGGTAAGCCAGCTCCGTTCAAGGGTGCGCTGAAAGGCTACCAGCTGCTAGAAATTCCAGTCAGCACAGTGTTGTATCAGCGAATGACTGCGCCTGACAATCTAGGATTATTCTATCAGACGCCAGACGGCTTGTGGCACTATTTCCAAGATCGTAACCGCAACATACTGGTCGCCTGCACCCTTTACAATAACCGCGAATTACTGATGGCCTATGCCGATCAAAAATGCCAGCCGATTGGCGGTAGTACTAAAGATACAGTGACATATTCTGGCAAACGAGATTAGGCCTCGCCTTATTCTGGCTGTTGGAATATGCAAAGATACAGCGCGCCAAAAATTTAGCTGCAAAAATAATTACCGCTCGTCTATGTGAGCGGTAATTATAGTTTAAGCGGGTCTGCCTATGATTCGGCATCGACATCTGGCGTAATGTCGTCGGCCTCCTCGTCAACACTTTCGGCGTACTCGTCGGCTGGCGAATCGTCCTCGCCAGTGTCGAGCGAACGGACGCCAGTACCCACCGGAATCTTGCGGCCAATGATGACGTTTTCCTTCAGGCCGTGCAAGTGGTCGGCGCGGCCGCTGGTGGCAGCACTGATTAACACGCGGGTGGTGTCCTGGAAGGAAGCGGCGCTCAGCCACGAATCGCTCCAGATACTTACCTTGGTGATACCCAAGAGCATTTGCGCGTATTGCGCTGGCTCTTTGCCATTAGCGACCAAAGCCTTATTCTCGGCAACGACGCGCGCTTTCGAAACGATATCGCCCATAACAAAGTCGCTGTCGCCTGGGTCCTCGATTTGGACGCGGCTAAACATCTGGCGAACGATAATCTCGAGGTGCTTGTCGGCTACATCTTGGCCTTGCGCGGCGTAGATGCGCAACACTTCGTTGATGATATAGCGCTGAGTTGCCTCGGTGCCCTTCAGGCGCATCAGGTCGTGCAAGTTGAGCGAGCCGATTGTCAAGCGGTCGCCTGCCTCAACGTGGTCATTAGCCGATACCACTAGCTGCGCAGTACCTGGAATCTCGTAACGGACTGGCGCGGCAGCGTTAGCGGCAATGACGATAGCGTCTTCGGCGGCTTCGACAACGCCGTCGAATGGCGCTACTAGCGAACGGCTATTATCGAGACCTTCGGCAAGGATATCGCCAGCCTTGACGCTAGAGCCATCTTGCAGCAGCGGTTTGCGGCCTTCGAGCGGCAAGCGCTCAACGCGGCCAGCCTCTGGCGTGACCTGGACGATATATTTCTTGCCGTCCTCCCAGACATCGACAGTACCAGCCACCTCAGTGATGTAAGCTTGACCCTTCGGATTGCGCGCTTCGAAGAGCTCCTCGACGCGCGGCAGACCCTGGGTGATGTCGCTACCGGCCACGCCAGAGTTGTGGAAGGTACGGAGTGTTAACTGAGTACCTGGCTCGCCGACCGACTGAGCAGCGATAACACCAACTGGCTGCGCAGCGCCAACTAGCTCGTTGGTTGCCATATCAATACCGTAGCTGCGGCGCGGAATACCCTCGAGATTGTTGGTCGAGAGAATCGACTGAATCTTGACCTCGTTGATATTAGTGTCGGCTTCGATTCTATTGGCGATTTCGCGAGTAATCAGCTCGTTAGCGCCGATATAGCCTGGCACAGCATCACGCGTATAGCGCCCGTACAAGCGATTTCCGAAGCTGATCATCGTTTCTTCAGTTTCTGAACGGTAGATCATGTAGCCTTCGTCGTCGCCTTCTTCGTCCTCGACAGTGAAGACATCTTGCGAGACGTCGACCAAGCGGCGCGTTAGGTAACCTGAGTCGGCCGTCTTTAGCGCGGTATCGATCAAACCTTTACGCGAACCGCGGGTAGCGACGAACGATTCCAAGCTCGACAAACCACGGGTGTAGTACGAGCGAATTGGCAGCTCGATTTCGCGGTTGGCGGCGTCGACCTGGATACCAATCATGGCGCTAGCTAGCTTGACGTTACTAATATCACCTCGGGCACCCGAGTTAACCATGATCGAAATACTAGTGTCGATGTGGTGCAAGTTGTCTTGGAGCAACTTAGTAACTTGATTGTCAACCTTGCGCCAAGCTGCTACCGTCAAATTGTAACGCGCATCGTCGGTGATCAAACCCTGGTCGTATTGATCGGCAATCAACGCGGCATGCTTGTCGCCTTCCTGGATTATCTCCTCGGTTTGATCAAGGTGGACATAGTCGTCCTTACCAGTCGATACTGCGGCCACGGTGGCGAAGCGGAATGCCAAGCCTTTCATGCGGTCGGCCGTCTTGGCGGTTTCTTCGGCGCCGTAGCGATCAAAGATTTGCGCCAGAACTTTCTTTAGCTCTTTCTTGGTCTGGACGTTATTATTGTAAGGAAAATCGTCCGGCAAGATTTCGTTAAAGAAGACGCGACCCAGCGTGGTGTTGTGAATCTCACCCTTGGCGCGAACCCGAATCGGGCTTTGCAAGTGAAGCCGGCCCATATCGTAAGCCAACTCAGCGTCGCGGCTGTTAGCAAAGACAGCGCGATGCTCGGTCTGGACGCTCGGCTTTTCGTAGGTCAGGTAGTAGTTGCCGAGCACGATATCCTGGCTGATACTAAGCACTGGACTACCATCGGCTGGCTTAAGCAAATTGTTAACAGCGCTCATCAGCTCGCGAGCTTCAGCCTGAGCGTCATCGGACAACGGCAAGTGGACAGCCATCTGGTCGCCGTCAAAGTCAGCGTTGAAGCCGGCACAGACTAGCGGGTGCAGCTGAATCGCCTTACCCTCGACTAATTTCGGCTGGAAAGCTTGGATACTCAAACGGTGCAGGCTTGGTGCGCGGTTAAGCAAGACATACTTGCCCTTGATGACCTCGTCGAGTGCGTCCCAAACCACTGCCTCGCTCGACTCGATCAGACGAGTAGCGCTGCGGATATTATGCGCGTAATCATGCTCAATCAGCCAGCTGATGACAAATGGTTTAAACAACTCGATCGCCATTTGCTTTGGCAAGCCGCACTGATTGATCTTAAGCTTTGGACCAACGACAATCACCGAACGGCCAGAGTAGTCGACACGTTTACCGAGCAGGTTCTGGCGGAAGCGGCCTTGTTTGCCTTTGAGCATGTCGCTGAGACTCTTTAATCGTCGGCGGTTGCCAGTAGCATTGACAGCCCGACCGCCACGCGCTGATGAATTATCGATCAAGCTATCGACAGCTTCTTGCAGCATGCGCTTTTCGTTGCGCTGAATCACTTCTGGCGCATTCAGCTCAATCAGTTTCTTGAGGCGATTGTTACGGTTAATGACGCGGCGATAAGGATCGTTTAAGTCGCTCGTCGCGAAACGGCCGCCTGCCAGCGACACCATCGGCCGCAGGTCTGGCGGGATCACCGGCAGAACCGTCATGCACAGGCTCGACGGCTTGATGCCAGCTGCTTGCATACCTTCTAGAACCTTAAGTCTTTTTAGTAATTTTTTCTCGCGCTGGCCTTTGGCGTCCTCGGATTCTTGCTGTAAATCAGCTATTAGCTTGTCGAGGTCAATCTCGTCGAGCATTGCCTTGAGCGCGGTGCCGCCCATGGCTATCTCGATTAATTCTTCATAAGCTTCCGGCAAGTTGCGGTAATCAGTTTCGCTCATCAGCGCGTACTTTTGCAAGCTTTCCAGCTGCGATTTCTTGGTGGTAAATTGATTTTCTAGCTCTTCGAGCTCTTTGCTCTGTTCTTCAGCCAAAGCCTTGACGTCAGCGCCGTCGGCGCCAGCTTCGCGTTCGTAGCGAATTTTGATAGCGGCGCGAGCAGCTTCAGTCTCGGCTTCGAGATCGGCTAGTAATTGGTCGCGTTTCTCTTCGTCAACCTTCAGAATTACGTACGTAGCAAAGTAAGCAATCCGCTCGAGATTACGTACCGTGATGCCCAGCAGCAAGCTCATAGCGCTTGGCGTGCCGCGCATGAACCAAATGTGCGCTACTGGGGCAGCCAATTGAATGTGGCCCATGCGCTCGCGGCGGACAATGGATTTGGTGACTAATTCGCCGTTTTTGTCGACGGCAGCTTCGCGCGAGCGTACGCCCTTGAGCTTGGAATCATGCGGATTGATATCCTTGACCGGGCCAAATATTCGCTCGCAGAACAAGCCGTCGCGCTCTGGCTTTTGGGTGCGATAGTTAATCGTTTCCGGCTTGGTAACTTCGCCGTGGCTCCACTTTAGGATATCTTCCGGGCTGGCAACCACCAAGCGCACTGCGTCAAAATCTGCGATACCAGATGTCGAGACTACTCGTGCCATCTTACGCCTCCTCCTCTTCATTATCGTTTGTATCGTCGTAATTATCGTAATCGCTTTCCTCTTCCGAGATTTGGCCGTCATCGTCAATATCACGCACACTCATGCCGTCGTCGATATTGCCGATACCGTCAGATTCGTCAAGGTAAGTTTCTTCGTCATCGTCGTCGGAATTATCACTGCCATTGTTATCGTCGCTCGCTGGTACAGTTTTGTCAGCTGGGCCGCTAGTAGCGATGAGATTTTCGGCATCGATATTATTGGTGTGTTCGTCAACCAGATCGACGCGCAACCCTAAACCTTGCAGTTCCTTCACCAAAACATTAAAGCTTTCTGGCAGCTTCGGGCCGGTGATGACGTCGTGCTTGATAATTGATTCGTAAGCTTTAGCACGGCCGTAAACGGCGTCGGACTTGATAGTCAGCATTTCCTGCAAAGTAGTCGCCGCACCGTAAGCTTCTAGCGCCCAAACCTCCATTTCACCGAAGCGCTGGCCGCCGTTTTGCGCTTTACCGCCGAGCGGCTGCTGAGTGACCATGGTGTACGGGCCGGTCGAGCGGGCGTGAATCTTGTCGCTGACCATGTGGTGCAGCTTGATCATGTGCATGACACCAACAGTAGTACGCTCCTCAAAAGCTTCGCCGCTGCGGCCGTCGAAGAGTTGGCTCTTGCCATCTTTGGCGAAGCCGGCTTTCTCGAGTTGTTCCTCAATCGTTTCATTACTGACACCGTTAAATGGCGGCGTAGCGACTTTGTAGCCGAGAGCGCGAGCAGCCATGCCCAAGTGTGTCTCGAACAGCTGGCCCAAGTTCATACGGCTTGGCACACCTAGCGGGTTAAGCACCACATCTACCGGCGTACCGTCAGCCAAATATGGCATATCTTCGACTGGCAAAATACGCGCTACCACGCCCTTGTTGCCGTGACGACCAGCCATCTTGTCGCCGACACTGATTTTGCGTAGTTGTGCGACGTAAATCTGGATCTGCATTAGCACGCCAGCCTTTAACTCGTGGCCGTTTTCGCGGCTGAAAATCTTGACACCGACAACTTTGCCGCCGCCAGCATTATTCATACGCTGCGAAGTATCGCGTACGTCCTTGGCTTTTTCGCCGAAGATAGCGCGCAGCAAGCGCTCCTCACTCGAAAGTTCTTGCTCGCCCTTTGGTGTAATCTTACCAACCAAGACATCACCGGCGCGCACCTCAGAACCAACCTGTACGATACCGTCCTCGTCGAGGTGGCGCAGACTGTCTTCCGATACATTCGGGATATCGCGAGTGACAATCTCTGGGCCAAGCTTAGTTTCGCGAACTTCAACCGAGTAATCCTTGATATTGACCGAGGTCAGCGTATCATCTTCGCCCAAGCGGCGGCTGATGACGATAGCATCCTCCATATTGTAGCCGCCCCACGGCATGAAGGCTACCAGCAAATCCTTACCGCGCGCCAATTCGCCGTCAGCGATTGACATACCCTCGATCAAGATATCGCCCTTAGCGACCTGCTCGCCGCGCTGGACTCGACCTTTCTGGTTGATACAGCGCTCATCGTTGCTCTTGGTGAAATGAATCAAGTCGTATTTTTTGACGCCATCAGCGTACTTGACTTCGATGCTATCGCCATCAGCACGGATAACTTCGCCATCATCTTCAGCGACAACCAGTTGGCTAGAATCGCGAGCAATATTAGCCTCGATGCCAGTACCGACAGTTGGCGACTGCGGCTGCAATAGCGGCACTGCCTGGCGTTGCATATTCGAGCCAGTCAAAGCGCGGTCGACGCGGTTTTTCTCGATGAATGGCACCAGGCTAGCAGTCGAGCCAAGAATTTGCTTATGCGAAGCGTCAATCAACGTCACCTCCGAAGCATCGACGCGAGCTGGCTGCAAGAACTTGCGGGCCGAAACACGCGGACTTTTCAGATTATTATTCTCGTCGAGCTTGACGCCAGCATCGGCAATCACTTCGTTAACTTCTTGAGAAGCATCGAGATAAACAACTTCGTCGGTAACATGGCCGCCAACAACCTTGAGGTATGGTGTCTCGATGAAGCCATATTCGTTAATTCGAGCATAAGTCGCCAGGTTCAACACCAAACCGATGTTAGCGCCCTCTGGCGTCTCGACCGAGCAGATTCGTCCGTAATGTGTCGGGTGAGCATCACGCACCTCAAAGCCGGCACGCTCGCGACTCAAGCCGCCTGGCCCCATCGAGCTCAATCGGCGCTTGTGGCTGAGTTCCGAAATCGGGTTGACCTCGTCGAGCAGCTGGCTGAGCTGGCTAGAAGCAAAGAATTCGCGCACCGCTGCCACGACCGGGCGGGCGTTTATCAACTGGCTTGGCGTAACATTCTCGAGATCAGACATTGACATGCGGGCCATAGCGTTGCGCTGCATGCGCAGCATACCGACGCGGAACTGGCGCGCTACTAGCTCGCCTACCAGCTTGATCCGCCGATTGTCGAGCGCATCGATATCATCGCCTGGCTCTTGGGTGTTATTCATGCGGATCAATTCGCGGATAATAGCCACCAAGTCGCTCTTTTGCAAAGTACGATTCTCGGCGATATTTGGCACACCTAGCCCTAAACGCTTGTTCATCTTGTAACGGCCGACACGGCTGTAGTCGAAGCGTTTGAAGTCAAAGACCATCCGTTCAATCATCTGGCGCGCGTTATCAGTTGTCGCCAGGTCGCCTGGGCGCAAGCGGCGGTAGACCTCAATCAAGGCCTCGTTGACGCCATGAGCCGGATCTTTCTCGAGCGTAGCCTCGATATATTTGATATCGCCAGTATCAATATCTTCGAATAATTCTTTAATTTCCGACACCTTGCTGTAGCCAAGCGCTCGCAGGAACGTCGTCACAGCAATTTTGCGGCGGCGATCGATCTTGACGTAGATAGCGCCGCTAGCGCTGGTCTCGAACTCCAACCAAGCACCACGGCCTGGAATCAACTTAGCACTGTATAGACTGCGCCCAGCGCCCTTTTCGGCAGTATAGAAGACGCCCGCCGAGCGAATCAGCTGGCTAACAACCACCCGTTCCGTACCATTAATGATGAACGTTGCCCGGTCGGTCATCCATGGGTAATCACCTAGATAGATTTCTTGTTCTTTGACTTCGCCAGTCACTTTGTTGGTCAGTTCGACCGTTACCGACAGCGGCGCTTCAAACGTCAGATTATTCTCTTTGGCGAATTTCTCATCGTTTTTTGGATCCTCAAATTTGTAATCCTTGAATCGTAATTCAAGTTTTTGGCCAGTGTAATCCTCGATTGGGTTGAGTTCTGCGAAGATCTCGCTTAGGCCCGTCTCGACGAAATCTCTCCACGATTCCTTTTGATGAGCCAAGAGGTTCGGCACCTCGACCGCTGTGTCATCATTGGTGAAGAAGACACGTTTGACCGGGGTGTGCTGCGCCGTTGTTGCTTGTGGCATAGTACTCCTGCTTGATGGTTAAGTTTGATGAAACCGCACTAGGGTGATGATTCCCGCTCGCGATTGGCGCCGAAGCTTTACTAAATGTAGATACCGCATACCAAACACGCCGCGCCACAGGCGCAGTACACAACCAACCCACATTACACAATCTTCATTAGCTCTAATTATAACCGCGCGAAGCTGCTAAGTCAAGAGTTTTGGCGATAAAAACAAGGAAAATCCCCGCCAGTTTTACCCGGCGGGGCGGCTAGGGATGGCTCCCCCTAGCTGGAGTCGCCGCGTTAAGAGGCGCTGTCGAGGTGGGTGGTGTCGCGCTGTGAGTCACGCCAAATTATGGCAGCTTTGGCCATCGCGTGGGCGAAAGCCGCCATAACGTAACTGATTGTGACAAGCAGAGCAGCGCCGATGGCTGCCCAAACAGAGTCTACTGCTAGCAGCCTAACGGCTCCAAAACAAGCAGCTATGGTGTAAAAACACCATGTGACTGCTCCAAGCCTATAGTACCGCGTTTTGTACGCGGTATACATACGAGCCGAGTAGGGACTGAAAATCCCTTGGCCCTCAGCAAGTATGTATGCTCTATGGGCAAACGCAGCGGCAACAGTGCCGCAACTGAAAGAGGCCAAAATCATGACCCAAATAACCCTAATCATTCTCTCTTCACCTCCTTAGGCAGAAACGATTAGAATATCTAAAATTATACCACAGTACCTCGTAAAACCCGACCTATACCTCGAAATCGCAAATCAGTTAAAAAACATCACCGTTATCGCGCAGCCGTTAAACCGGACGACTACCACCTCGGCGAACTATTTTCCAGATTTCGCTGGTTTGCTTTTGCTGTTTTTGTGGCCGATTACTTCGTCGACTACGCCGTATTGCAGCGCTTCGTCGGCGCTCATCCAATAGTCGCGCTCCATGTCAGCTTTGACCTTGTCAAGTTTCTGGCCAGTATTACCAGCAATAATTTTTGCTAACCGCTCTTTTAACTCTATCGCCTCGCGCAGGCTGATTTCTTGGTCGGTCACCTTGCCGTGAGTACCGCTCGACGGCTGGTGAATCATCACCCGGGCATTCGGCAACAAATAGCGCGTGCCCTTGGCGCCGCTACTGAGCAAGAAAGCGCCCATGCTGGCCTGCAGCCCGATACCGATCGTCTGGACGTCAGGCTTGATATATTGCATAGTATCATAAATTGCCAAGCCATCGTAAACTACGCCGCCTGGGCTGTTGATATAGAGTTGGATGTCCTTTTCGGGATCTTCGTTAGCTAAGTGCAGCAGCTGCGCCACGATGACGTTGGCTGTGGCTTCGTTGACTTCCTCGCCTAGGAAAATGATGCGATCCTCTAGCAGGCGCGAATAAATGTCGTAACCGCGCTCGCCGTCGCGCGTGCGGACGATCACGTTGGGTACTAAGTAATTCGATGGTTTCATGGTCTAATTGTAGCGTACTAATTAGCACTCGTCAAGGCAGAGTGCTAATAAACTTGCTATTTAACGCGAAATGTAGTATAATAAGAAGATGGACGGCGCAATCCCGCGCTGTCTCGCCCCGTTTCATCGATAGAGAGAAAGAAGGTGGTACGCTATGAGCGTACCTATCCCACCACACGACCAGACGCCGCCGCTGTGGCGGCGTCTCATCGCGGCCGCCTCCCTCGGCGTTTGGCCGTGGGGGACGTTTTTTCTTCTTTTCGGCCCGGTGGCTGGAGAGAAGAATATCGTTGGCCGGGGCTTCGCTGTTCTGGCCAATATGCCCCAGTGGGCGCTGATCGGCACCTTTATGGTGCTGGTCAGCGCCGCCCTGAATTTCTCCCCAGCGAGCGCTGGACTGCGGCGCTCGCTGGGGACTGACGACCCCGCCAGCCTGAGACTGGCGGCGGATGCAACCGTGGGGGGGTGCTCATTTGCCCTGATGGCAGCGTGGGCCGCCGACCCCGCGGCGGCCCACGCCGTAGGCACCCCCCTCTGGGGTTGTCTGCTGTTTAGCTTCGGCATCGCCCTAATCGATGCCGGCCACACCATCCAGGAGCGGCGGGCGGCTCGCCCGCCGCGGGGTGGAAACGGGGCATAAGCCCCGCCCCGCCAGACTAATAGTCTCGCCGGGGGCGGGGCTGTTAGTCTTTTTTGGCAATATTTCTTACGCTAGCACCCCGCTTTTCTTTTAGTCTTAGTCTCATATTCAAAATACCCCGCTTGCGCTAGCGAGGTATTTTTTGGCAGATTATCTGCTACTTACTCGCCGCTTCTGATTTCTTTGCTTTGACGCTAGACTTTTTGCTAGCTGGGTTCTTGGCGGCTGGTTTGCCGTCTTTGTTATCTTTGCCGGCCTTAGCAGTCTTGCTCGCCTTGCTTTTGTCGACTTTCGCAGTTTTAGCTTTCTGGGCCTCTGGAGCATTTAGCTCAACCAATTTATCAACGGTCTTTTCGGTAATTAAACGGTTGGCGATTTCGCGCTGGGCTTCTGGCTGATCGAAACGTTTAGCCATTTCGGTGTTATTAGCGTATTGTTGCTTGTAAGCATTGATGTGCGCTGCCAGCTCGTCGGCGGTCGCTTCGATTGCCAGCTCTTTGCTTAGCTCGGCTAGTACTAGTCCAGCTTTGATGCGCGCTGCGGCCGTATCGTTAGCTTCTGCTTCGACCCAAGCGTCGCGGTTAGCGAACCCGCGCGATTCGTAGTATTGATCCAGCGTCATACCGCGATACCGCAAATTTTGCACCAAATCCTGCTCTAACGAGCGGATCTGATCTTGACGCAGTACGTCTGGCACAGCCACATCGCTGGCTGCTACTAATTGCTTAACCAAATCGTCTTTTAATTCGTCTAGCGACTGGCGCTCTTGCTGCGCAGTGATTTCGGCTTCGATATCCTGGCGCAAATCGTCCATCGAGGTATAAGGGCCAGCCTTGGCGGCAAATTCATCATTTAGCTCGGGCAGCTCCACCTTATTAACTTTCTTGACAGTTGTTTCAAACACTACGTCAGCACCCGCCAAATCTTTGGCATGATAATCTTTCGGGAATTGCAGGGCGACGGCCTTTTTATCGCCCGCCTTGAGGCCAACTAGCGCTTCTTCAAAACCCGGGATAAAAGCGCCGCTACCGAGAGTCAGCGGATAGCCTTTACCGGTGCCGCCCTGGAAAGCTTCGCCGCCGCGCTTGCCAACGAAATCAATAATCACCTCGTCGCCGTCTCGCGCTGCTTCGGTGGTTTCAGTCTTTTCAGCCAAACCTTTACGAATGCGTTCGATTACTTCTTCGACGTCTTTTTTATCAACCTTGATCGCCTTTTTGGTTGCTTTAAGTTTTTTGTAATCGCCAAGCTTAACTTCAGGCATGATATCAGCCTCGGCTGTAAATTCCAGCGTCTCGCCAGGTATGAACTTCTTCAGCTCGACTTCTGGGCGGTCAAGTACTTGCAGTTTGTTGCTAAGGAACGCCTCGGCGACAGCGCGATTAATTGCCGCCTCTAATGTCTCTTGGCTAAGCGTGTGCGGGTCGGCGTGCTTTTTGACTACCGCAATCGGCACGTGGCCCTGGCGAAAGCCGTTCACTTTGATATTTTTAGCCATTCGCTTGAGCGCAACTTGTTCTGCTGTCTCGAGCTCTGGCTGGCCTGCCGCTACCGTTACCAGGACGCGGGTGGCTGATAATTTC
>JABCOE020000006.1 GCA_013333795.2 Candidatus Saccharimonadota bacterium
ACGGCAACATGACCGACGAAGCCAAAATCATCGCTGACGAAATTAGTATAGTTACCGACAAAGAACTCAACGAATACCAAAGCCACGGCCGCAAAATGACCGCTCCGAAAGGCCGCGCGCCCGTCAAAAGTAAACGCTATCCGCGCAAATCTGGAGGTGGCGCGCCAGCCGTCACGGCTGCAGCCAGCGCCAAAGCGGCGCCAGCAATTATCGCCAAGCCGCTAGAAAAGCTGGAAACTGTCTATGTCAAGGGCAAGAATCCGAGCGACCGCGACTTGCTAGTCTCGCTCAAGAAACTGTGCAGCCAAAATCCTGGCCAAAACGACATCATTATGATTCTGGGCGATGATAAGTCCAATGCCATCCGCCTGCCGTTTCGGGTCGATGCCCAGCGCAACTTGCGCGCTGGCCTGGCCGAACTGCTGGGCGACGAATGCGTCAAGGTGAAATAGATTAGGATAAGATAAATTAAACCAAAGAAAATAGCCCGCCAGAAAGGCCTTGCGCCGAGGCTGGCGGCCTCTAGGCGGGCTATTTTCTAGCGGGCTTTATCAGCCCTCTTTGGACGCCTCAGAGGCGTCGTCGGTCTTGGTGGCGGCATCTTCGTTGGGGAGGTGGACGACGATGCGTCCGTGCTCGGGCACGTCAATGACGTAGGCGACTTTGTCGCCTCGGATCTCGACGTCCGAGACCCAAAAGGCCTCGGTCGCCGCGCTAACGAACGCTGTCTCAATACGGCGCACCCGTGCCTTAGTGTTGGCTAGGCGTCCTCTGAGGAGACTCTTCTGAGCCTCCTTAAGCTGAATGTCCGCCTCCATCTTAGCCTGACGCTCCTGAGAAAGCCAGATCAGTACGGCGGCGTAGACCGCCAAAACGAACATGGCGGGGGCGGGGTGTCCCGCCCCCGCCATCAGGCGTGCCATCACGCTGATGACGAGCAGAATACCGTATTCGACGAAATAACGCTTCATAATCTCCTCCTAAGAGATCACGCTCAAGTAAAAGGGCAACTTCACGCCCTTTTTTGTGGAAAACTTGAGCGAAAAGCTAATATATATATCACATATGGACTGCGAAGTCAATACTTTTTGCAATTATTTCGTAAAATTTGCAAATTTTAGGCATTTTTGGTGGTTTTGCCGCTCGCTGCCAGCTCGTACAGCGCGATTCCGGCCGCTACCGACACATTGAACGACTCTTTTTGCCCGAACATCGGAATTTCGATGATATCGTCAGCCAAAGCCAGCCATTCGGGCGCGATACCGTCGACTTCTTCGCCTAGCAGCAACGCGACGCGGTCTGGCGCCGAATAATCGCGCAGATTGGTGCTATTGGCGGCTTGTTCCAGAGCGGCGATGCGGTAGCCCAGTTGCCGCAGTTCATCTAGCGGCGGTGCTTCGTGATACTCAAACGGCACTAAACTCTCGGCGCCGAGCGCCGTTTTGTGGATTTGCTGGGTGATTTTTTCACGAATGTGCGGCAGGCGCTGGTCGTCCCGCGTGATTTCACCGTCGATTAGCGCGCAGCTCGGCGCTTCGCGGCACAAACTCAAATCTGGATACGGCGTATAGCCGCTCAAAATTAGCTTTTCGACACCGAAACCTTCGCATGTCCGGAAGATTGACCCGACATTGAAAGTCGAGCGAATATTGTGGGCGATGACGGTGATTTTTAGCATAATTCTATTGTAGCACTGTTTTTAGCGCAAGCTTTTTGCTAAAATAAAGGTGATGGATGAAGAAGAAGTTCAGCGCCGCCGGCGCGAACAAGACGAAAAAGCTACCCGCCAGCGGGCGACTATTTTGGGTTTGCCATATGTTGATATGCGCAATCTAGAGGACACGCTACCGCTAGTCCCTGGCATGATTCCGATCGAGAAAATGCACCAATACCGCATCGTACCGCTAGCCAAGGGCGGCAACGAAGTGATGTACCAAATTGGCGTGACTTCGCAAACGCCGCAATCTATTTTGCAAAAGATCAAGCGCGAGTATCAAGACCGCGGCGACAAATTGCAGTTTTTGCTGATCAGCGCCAGCGGCTACCGGGCGATGATGCTGCGTTACGATCCGCCGCAGCGCACTGCTTACGATGACATCGAGATTGCTAAAGAGGGCGACAGCAATACCATCGCTCAAGTTAGCCAGACGCTAAATCTAGTATCGAGTGAGGAATTATTTGATTTCCTGATCAAGCAGGCGGACAGGCTTGGCGCCAGCGACATTCACATTGAAAACGAGCGCGATTCTATCCGCGTACGCATGCGCGTTGACGGCGCGCTGCACCCGGTGGCGCAACTAGAACGTTCGCGCTACCGGATTATTATGGGCGAGCTAGCTAGCCGTGCTGGCGTTAGCAGCGCAGCTATGGAATCGCAATCCGGCCATATGCAGATGGAGATCACCACCGACCAAGGCACGCATCTATTGAATCTGCGTGTCGAGACTGTGCCAACGTTGTACGGGCAAGATGCGGTGCTGCGTTTGTTTAATTTTGACGAATAATTGTTGAACTTGGACTTGCTGGGCATTCCGCCGCGCCAGCGCAAGGAAATCGACGAAGTTGTCAGCCACCCGCGCGGTCTGGTGCTGATGGTCGGGCCGACTGGCTCGGGTAAATCGACGACGCTTTATAGTATGCTTAATGCGTTGAATACCACTGATCGCAAGCTGATTACGCTCGAGGATCCGATCGAGTATGGCCTGAGCGGTATGTCGCAAATTCCGATCGACACGACGCACGGACAGAGCTTTGCTGATGGTTTGCGTAGCGTCTTGCGTCTCGACCCGGATGTGGTGATGGTTGGCGAGATCCGTGATGTCGATACGGCGCGCACGGCTATTCAGGCGTCAATCACCGGCCACTTGGTGTTATCGAGCTTTCACGCCAATACCACTAGCACAGCCTTTAGCCGTATGATTGATATGATTGGAGTCAACCCGATCTTTTCAAGCGCTATCCGCTTGTTGATTGCCCAGCGTCTGGTGCGGCGTTTAGTTGATCATACCAAGGAAGCGTACGAACCCGATGAGGCAACACGTAAATATGTTCAGCGCGTACTCGAAAAGCTGCCGCCCGATGTCGAGAAGCCTGATCTGGATAATTTCAAGCTGTGGCGCCCCGTGCCTAGCGAAGATGCGCCGTTTGGCTACAAAGGCCGGGTGGTTATCATGGAACAGCTGGTTGTTACCGATGAAATTCAGAAGTTTATCCGCGGCGACGTCCAAGATGTTCACCCCGAGACGATCGAAGAAACCGCTCGAAACGAAGGCATGCTGACACTCGAGCAGGTCGGCGTGCTGGCGGCCTTGCGCGGCGAGACCACGCTCGAGGAAATAGCGCGGGTGATTTAGTGCAAATTGTGGTATAGTATTGAGTGCTGGCTCTAAGATGTAGAGCTTGAGTACATCCATCGTCGAGTGCCCCGGTGCGGGGCGGAAGGAAGGTTTGAGATGGCCTGGAAAAGGATTGTCATGGGTAGGGCTGCTGCTCTTACCCCTAAAGCCTGCGACAATTATAGGCTGGAGAAGTCAACCTCTCCAGAGCGCCAGCTTCACGAACTGGCGGCTGGAGGTAAGGGCGGTGCGGCCTGCGCCGCTCTCGTCCTGATGAACTCTGCCCGCGAGGCAGGGTTCTACGTCGAGGTCTTTACCTGCAAATCGGTGTATCGAAAAAGTTCTTTTATCGTGGCCGTTTACGATAGGCAGGGCGGAGCAGTGCTGGCCTTTTTTTGTCTCGATGCTACTGGCAGCATCGAGACGGATTTTTGTAGATATCCGGAACTCCTGATTCCGGAGCCATCAAGCTGGCGTCCATATTTTTGGCGTATGCTTGATTGGGTTACTGATCCATCAACCACACTCTAGTCTCGTCGGCAGCCGCAAAGGCACGCTCAAGCCAGCAGAGCTGCGCCTTTGCGCTGGGGCGGGGCGCGCGATTTAGTTCGCCGTCCCGCCCCCAACTCAACTACTTAGTATTGATTTAGGATTTATTTTATGACATTTGCTACCGCTGGTACGACGCGCTTGTCGAATGGCGACGGGATAACTTCGTCGGCGGTTGGGTTCTCGACCAGCGCTGCTAGAGCTTCGGCGGCGGCTAACTTGTGTTGGTCGGTGATTTTCTGGACGCCATGGTCGAGCGCGCCGCGGAAAATACCAGGGAAAGCCAAGGAATTATTAACTTGATTCGGGAAGTCGCTGCGGCCAGTCGCGACGACAGCTGCACCAGCGCTAATAGCGGCATCGGGCATGATTTCGGGTACTGGATTGGCTAGGGCGAAAATAATCGGCTGGCTGGCCATTGCGGCGACCATCTCTGGCGCCAGCGAATTAGCAGCCGATACGCCGATGAAGATATCGGCGCCAGTTAATACTTCTGCTAGCGTACCGCTTTCTGAAGTATTCAAATATTGCTGCAAGGCGGTTTTTTCTGGTGACAGGTCAGTGCGGTCGCTGCTCAGCGCACCGTGTCGATCGAGCGCAATCAAGTTTTTGACGCCGTACAGATTGAGCAGCTTAATAATCGCCGTGCCAGCCGCACCTGGTCCTGCCAGGACGACTTTGCAGTCGCGTAAGCTTTTGCCGACAACCTTGGCGGCGTTGATCAGCCCGGCTAGCACTACTATTGCCGTACCGTGCTGGTCATCGTGAAATACTGGAATGTCTAGTTCGGCTTTCAAACACTCCTCGATCTCGAAGCATTTTGGCGAAGCGATATCCTCTAAATTGATCGCTCCAAAGCTCGGCGCTATCGCCTTGACGGCAGCGATAATTTCTTCTGGCTGGTGGACGTCCAGCACGATTGGCACGGCATCGACATTAGCAAAATGCTTGAACAGCAGCGCCTTACCCTCCATGACTGGCATGGCGGCTTTTGGCCCCAAATTACCCAAGCCTAAAATCGCTGAGCCATCGGAAATCACGCCGACCAAATTGTTCGTCCAAGTGTATTTCGGCAAATCCGCCGGGTTCTCGGCGATGGCTTGGCTAACGGCGCCGACGCCCGGGCTGTAATAGGCGCTAAGTTTATCGCGGTCAATTTCGTCGTTATCGCGCAGCGCGGTGGTAATTTTACCTTTATATTTTTGGTGTAGTTCGAGTGCTAGTTTGTTGTAATCCATGAGTATATTATAGCGCGTTTTGGCGTTTTGGGCGCGCATGTTGAACTAAATGGCAGTTTGTAGCATAATATATTTATGAGAAGAAATGGAGAGTTTTTAGGCACAATAAGAAACCGGTTGACAACATTTTTGGCAGTTGGAAGTTTAGCGTTAAGCTCGTTTGTCGGGTCGTGCTCGGCTAAATCCCAATCGCCAGAACCAGCGCCAGAGACATCGATGTCAGCTAGCGCTACTCCTGGCGGTTTAACTTATGAAGAACTAGCTAGTGAAATCGGCAATGGCAAGCCAGTTTGGATCGCGCCAGTTGCTTATCCAGAGAATACGGACGGGGGCAACGGTGGTATCGTTGTACGCCCAGTTGTCGAAGTAGATGGCGATCCGACATGCCAGAAGCCAGGCGAATCGCGGCAGGTAGGCAGTGCGCAAGTGGAATACTACGCCGTCAAAGATGGCCAGTTGACAAAGGTGGATGCTCCACCAGCCGAGGCAGCCACGCGGTCTGATAGCGTCGATCAAAATACGGCCACCTGTGTGAAATTTGACGAAGCAGTTGACGGAGCAGCTGACGAAGCAGTTGACGGATTCCGGCCGGGAGCAGAACTGCCGACGCGTATGGATATTGATGGCAGCACGTATGATGTTATGCAGATAATCTCGGCAGAAAACTCGTCGACCCCGCGTCAAGCTCTTGACCCAACCGATGAATAGCTATTTTGCTTGCATTTTAGTATAGTTTGTGGTATAATAAAAAGACATACCAATTTTAATTTCGAGGTGAAAGTATAACGAAATGGATATATTAAAATCTGGCAGGTCAGCTATGAGGCATGCAGGCAAGCGCCAAAGTACGCTTGATAGAATTAAAGGATACTTGCCTGAAGATGGTAAAACTAGAAAAACACTCGCCGCTGTTGGTGCACTTGCTTTGGTGACAGGCGTTTTCATCGCAAAGTCTGGCTGCGAGCACGGTGCGGTAGATGATAGCAGTAAAGCGGATACTGGCATCCAGCAGCCATTAGATACCAATGAACAGCCTAACGATTTGCTGCGGCAGCCGGTAACAGTAGACGATTCTGATGGCAACAAAATACCAGAAGAAGTAATAGTGGTCGATAGAGGATCTCGGGTGACGACTTGCAAGATACTTCAGGGACAAGGAGTGATTGATAGTAATGTTGCGTGCCCTAACCCTGACGGAATAATTAAGCCGAGTTTTCAGGATGTCCAGGGCGCTTAACAGGTGATCGGCTCTAATCCTGACACTCAATTTTTTGTCAACGTTAATATTGACCAACCAACTACAGCGTAAGGCTTTTCTGCTTCCAACGCCAAATAGTGCTGCGATGTACGCCGCACTATTTTCTTTGGTGAGATTTTTTGTTTTATGCTTTGGTTTATCATACGAGCGGCGAGGAGTTGCGTGCTACGAGTTATGTCAGCTATTGCTCGCCGGCTGATTTTGTGCTAGAATAATTCGCATTGTACGAGAGTTAATTATTCGGGCTTTGTTCGGTGTGGAGCCGCAGAGGTACAACTGCGTGGCCAGCCAGAGCGGGCTTGAAAGATAGGAAAAATTATGAGTTTTGCATTAATCCAAAAAGTCAACGACGAGCAAAAGAAAGCGCAAGTTGTCGATGTTCGCAGCGGCGACACCGTACGCGTCTACCAGAAAATCAAAGAGGGCAACAAAGAGCGCATTCAGATGTTCGAGGGCGTGGTCATCCGCACCGACAACAAAGGCCAGCACACTAGCCGCATCACCGTTCGCAAAGTTGCTTCGGGCGTCGGCGTCGAAAAATCGTTCTTGCTGCATAGCCCGCTGGTAGAAAAAGTCGAGATTGTGCGCCGGGCCAAGGTTCGCCGCAATTTCCTCAGCTTTTTGCGCAAACGCAGCGGTAAGTCGGCCCGCTTGACGGCAGTCAAATTTGATCGCGAAGCTGTCAACGCCGTCCGCGACGAACATGCCGAAGAGGAAGCCGCTCGCTTGAAAGAGGAAAAAGCTAAAGAGGCTGCCGAGAAAAAGGCCGCCGAAGAAGCTAAGCAGGCCGAGTTGGACGCCAAGGCTGCCGAAGTAGCCGCTCGCCACGCCGAGAATTAGCAGTAACCTGTATCTAGCGCTAACGATAAATCCCGCTGATCAGCGGGATTTTGTTTTGCTAGCGAAATAACCGTAAAAAGGAAAGTGTCCGCCGAAGCGGCTCAAGCAGAACGATGTACGTTCCGCAAGCCGCCCCAGCGGGCGTCGGAGAGGAAACGGCCCACCGAGTAGGCCAATGACAAGGCAGGGTTTCTGCCTGCGGGCCGTTTCCTCGTGGGTTGGAATCAGTGCTGGCGGTGGCGGCGCGTCGGTCGCGTGTTGTCGGTCGCCAAGGATACCACAAACACCACGACACTAAATAGTGCTAGTGCCACGAGAAAACTCTCCAGGAAGGAAAGGGCAGGTATCACACTGAAAGCACTGTGCAGCGCTCCCAGGGTGAGCATCGTAACCCAGGCCAGGAAGACCCAGGCCATGGCCGGGATTCCGACCATGATAAGGATAATAAAAATTTTCCCCTTCATGCCAGCTAAACACCTCCTCTCTCTGACTATAACGTGCTTAGCTTACTAATATTATAACACAAATTCCGCCATCTGCGCCTGCGATTGAGCCTATCGCTGCCATTTGTTATCATGAACTTATGATTCTGGGGATCGACGAGGTTGGGCGCGGGCCGTGGGCGGGGCCGCTGGTGGTTGGCGCAGTGATTTTGGGCGGCGCCGAGATCGACGGCTTGGATGATAGCAAAAAGCTAACCAAAAAGCGCCGCCAGGCTCTAGATGTGTTAATCCGCCAGCAGGCGGCTGCCTGGGCGCTGGGCTGGGTGAGTGCCCAGGAACTAGACGATATTGGCATGAGCGAGGCGCTGCGCCTGGCGACGCGGCGAGCGGTCGAGCAGATTCAGGCGCAGTGTCGCCAGCAAAATCTAGCTTTTAGCGAAGTTATCATCGATGGCAAGGTGAATTTTCTGCGCGGCACGGCGCTAGAGAAGTTTGTTGCGACCATGCCCAAAGCCGACTGTTTGATCCCGAGCGTGTCGGCGGCATCAATCATCGCCAAAGTGGCGCGCGACCAGTTCATGGCCGAGCAAGACGCGGTTTATCCGGGGTACGGTTTCGCGTCGAATGCTGGCTATGGCGTGGCCAAGCATCGGGCGGCGATTGAGCGCCTGGGCGTGACGCCGCTGCACCGGCTGAGTTTCGCGCCGCTGGCGAAGTATGCTGTGAAGTCGCGAGCAGTGCCTCAGAAAAAATCAGGGCAACTTTACGTGGGCCCCAGATCTTTTTCTGATGGCACTCGAGCGGCGGAACTGCAGCAAAACGCTTTAGACAATCCTGCACACGTTGCCCTGGTTTTTTCTGGGGATACCGCTCCAGACAGCTCTATATGTATTAATGAAAAACCAATGACAACTCGTCAAATTGGCGATAAAGGCGAGCAGGCAGCGGCGGATTGGCTGGCGGCTGCCGGCCACGAAATCATCGCGCGGAATTGGCGGACGCGGTACTGCGAAATCGATATTGTCAGCGTGAAGGGCGAGGTGTTGTATTTCACCGAGGTGAAGTATCGTAAGAACGATGATTTCGGCGATGGACTGGCGGCGATTACCACCAAAAAGCAGCGGCAGATGCGTTTCGCGGCAGAGTTGTTTTTGGCGGGCAAGCCAGAATGCAGCGGTATGGCGGCCAAGTTGCTAGCCGCCAGCGTGACCGGCGACCCGCCAGCCGTCCAAGCGGTAGTAGAAGTAAATTAAACCAAAGAAAATAGCCCGCCGAACGAGCTCAAGTTGAACGCTAACTCAGCGGGCTATTTTCGGCGGGCGTTAGCCCTTTGTCACCCTCTTAATCTCGGCGAGTTTCGCCGAGAGGAGACTGTCTGCCTCCTGGAGCTTCCGCTCCAGGAGGGGCGTCTGGATGTTGTCGCTCGGCAAGAGCTCAACGGCTCGCCGAGCAATCTTGTTGTATCGCTCGGTCTGTTCAAGTTGGAACCTGAGCAGTTCGGAAATACGAATAGTCTTATCTTTGCAATCGACGAGTGTCTTGTGAAGACGCTCGTCGGCCTTCTTGGCGTCGTTGGCCGCGCGAGCGCGACCGACGGTGTAGCCGCCGACCCCGGCCATAACGGCCAGGACGAACGCGGCGATGACAATGACGATGACCGCGGTTGCGGTAGCGTTCACGATCCCTCCTAGGATCCACGCTATCGCTCGAGTTAAAGGGCACTTCTCGCCCTTTAGACTAAACTCAGGCGAAAAGTTATTATGAATATAGCACATTATCGTATAAATGTCAAGCGTTTTAGCGAAAATTATGTCATAATAATTCTGCGGCCTCTGTAAAAGCCGCAAAATTACTTATCTTAAAAAACTGAAATTACTTTGCTAGCGCTGCTATGACTGCCGCTTTGTCGCGGTCGATTAGGTCTAGTTTGCCCTCTAAATCTAATATTCCCATGTCGATGGCGCGGACGCGCGACTGGTCGCGGCGCAGCGGCGTGAAAAATTCGCGGTATTCAGCTAGCTGCTGGCGCGTCATCAGCAGCATGGCGGCGTAGCGCGGGAAATAATCGTGGCTTTTGTCGCTGGCGAAAGTTTGCTCGATCCAACTCCACTGGCTGCGCATCCAACGCCAGGCGGCTTCGCGGCCGTAGCGATTGCGCAGCAGGTCGACGAACCAGCGAACGGTATCCTGGCTGCGAATGATGTCGGTGTTGGTGAGTAGCCCGATCAAGCGCGCCAGCTGCTCGGCGTCGCGTGTTGCGGTGACCCCCGCGGCGATGTCGCTGCGCAGGTCGGCTGATTGCGTGGCTTGGTAGGCTTCTAGCAGCTGGCTGACTATATCTACCGGTTGATCGCTGTAGCGGACGGCGGCACCGATGATTGATGGGCGCAGGTCGGCGCTGAGCTCGGCCAGAGGTGTATTCTGGTAGAGCTGGCGCGCGGTACTGATTGCCGCTGCGTCCTCGCTATATAGCATGCAATCGATGATGGCGGCACGTAGTTTGCTGTCGGATTCTGGCTCGCCGGGGTGCTTGCTCCAACCTAGGCGTTCGAATTGCCGACGAGCTAGCTTGCCTGATAGGCGGCGCAGCAGCTTCTCGGCGGCTTCGTCTTGATCGACGAATTTCTTGAGATCGCTGATGGCCAGCGCAATGATTTCCCAGACGGTCTGATCGCTTTCGTTTTGAAAGGCGGCTAGCGCTTCGACTAGCGTGCTGCTAACAATTAGACCGCCGCGGGCTAGCAAGATTTGCTCATTGAGATACTGGGCTCGTTGTGCTGGCGTTAATATGCCATCGGTGATGGCCTGCAATATGCGAGCTCGCAGAGTGTCGTCGTAGCAAGTGATAAAGTGCGAGGCATTTTGATGATTGAGCAGTAATAGTCCGTCTGGCGCGGGCGAGAGATGCTGTTCGCGCTCTTTTAAGGTTTCGGGCAGGCGCTGGTCGTTGGCGTCGAGCGGAATCGGCCACAAACGATCAGACGGCTGGTGCGGCCCAGTGAAGAATTGTTCTTGGCGGAGCGTCAACTCGCCATTGTCAAGTGATGCGTAGACTACTGGGTAGCCTGGCTGTGAAATCCAGGTGTTCATTAGCGCTCCGACATCTTTGCCACTAGCTTGGCTTAGACAGTCCCAGAGGTCGTCACCAGTGGTGTTGCTATACTTGAAGCGGGTGAAATACTGCTTGAGGCCAGCGCGGAACGCCTCATCGCCGATCCATAGTTGCATCATTCGCAGCAGCCGGCCGCCTTTGGCGTAGACAATCGCTCCATCAAACAGCGCGCTAATTTCGGCTGGGCTCGATACGTCGGTTTGAACTGGCTGTACGCCGTCGATGCTATCGCGGCGCAGGGCAGCGACGCCCTCGTTGTTGGCGAACTCGTCCCATTGCCGCCAATCCGGATGCAGCGCGTCAGTTGCTAGGTATTCCATCAGTGTAGCGAAACTCTCGTTCAGCCACAGGTTATTCCACCACTTCATAGTCACTAGATTGCCGAACCACTGGTGGCTTAATTCGTGGGCGATAACCGTCGCAATATATTGGCGGGTTGAAACACTAGCGGTTGCCGGATCGGCCAGCAGGGCGGTTTCGCGGTAGGTCACCAAGCCCCAATTCTCCATAGCGCCGCTAGAAAAATCAGGTAGTGCTACATGGTCAGATTTCGGCAGCGGGTAAGGCACGCCAAAATACTCGTCGAAAAAGTCAATTGTTTGCGCTGCGTGCTGGAGCGCCCAGTTCAAGCTGCCGGCTGATTGCGCTGGCGTGGCGTAGACGTTAACCTCGACACCGCTCTTGGTAGCAGTAGGCGCACGCTGTAAATCGCCAGCGACAAAGGCCGCCAGGTAAGTGCTCATGCGCGGTGTTTGCTCGAAGGCGGTTAGCGTTCCCTCGCTGCTTTCCTGCTGCGAAACGACTGGCATATTGCTGAGTACTACCGGTTCATTTGATAATATTGAAATCGCAAATGTAGCTTTGGCCTCTGGTTCGTCGACGCACGGGAAGGCTTCGCGGGCATGGTGGCTTTCGAATTGGGTGGCGTATAGCTCGCGTTTTTGGCCTTGATGCTCATAATAACAAGGATAAATACCGTGCATGGCGTTGGTTAGTGTCAGCGAGAATTTGATAGTGATTTGCACTGGACCGTCGTCGGTATTGTCAAGTGGCAAGATATCGCTGTTGATTGATGTCTTGACTGCTTGGCCATTGACAGTAGCTTCTTCGATCTGCAAATCTTTGGCGTGCAAGCGAATTGGTTCGGCTGCTAGATGTTGGCCGCGGATAGTTGCTGTGCCGCGGATTAAGCGATTGCTCTTTGCTTGACGCAAATCCCATTGGATATCGTAGTGTTCTGGTTGAGATTGAGAAAATAATCTGTCCATACGTCCATTATAGCAGGGTGGTATAATATGCTTATGCAACGGCGGCGCAGAATAGTACTAGTAGCGGTGATTTTGATAGGTACTCTCGGTTGGGTTGTTGTTAAGGAATGGCCAAATTTGCTGCTGATGCTGCCAGATTCGCAGTCTCAGCAGTCGGGGTCGAACTCTGGCTCTGGTGAAGTAGCGCGCGACGCCCTAGCGGCATTGCCAACCAAGGGCCGCGCTCCCAAGACTGGCTACAAGCGCTCGCAGTTCGGTGACGGCTGGGCCAAGGCGGGCGGCTGCGATACGCGCAATGTTATCTTGCGGCGCGACTTGGCAAACGCTGTCTTGGGCGACGACAACTGCAAAGTACAGGCTGGCGCCCTTAGCGACCCGTACACCGGGCAGCGAATCGCTTTCAAGCGCGGTGCTAATTCTAGCGGCGCTGTGCAGATTGACCACGTAGTGGCGCTGAGTAATGCTTGGCAGACTGGCGCTCAGCAGTTGTCTAGCGAACAGCGAATCAGCCTGGCTAACGATCCGCTCGAGCTGCTAGCCGTCGACGGACCAGCCAACCAGCAGAAAGGCGACGGCGATGCGGCGACTTGGCTGCCGTCAAATAAACCGTTTCGCTGCCAGTACATTGCCCGTCAAATTGCCGTCAAGAAAAAATACTCGCTGTGGGTGACACCGCCGGAGCGCACGGCTATGGAACGGATTTTGGCGAGTTGTCCGGAACAGCGCTTGCCGGCGTGATATAATCTAAAATATGATAAGGCAACACCAGTATTCTCTTTATGATATATTTGCGGTACTTTTTGTAACGACACTATTGGTTAGTAATATTATCAGCGTCAAGATTGTATCTGTTGGCTGGCTGACTTTTGATGCTGGCACGGTTTTGTTTCCGCTAGCGTATATCGTGGGTGATATAATCACTGAGGTTTATGGTTATCGCCGGACGCGCCGGCTGATTTATAGCGGTGTGGCGGCCTTGATGCTGATGACGTTGACTTTTTGGGTGGTGCAATTATTGCCGGCAGATAGTAGCTGGACGGGGCAAACGGCGTTCGAATCGACGTTGGGTGTGGTCTGGCGGTTGGCTATCGGTTCAGTAGTGGCGCTGTTTGTTGGCGAGATCATGAATGCTTACGTAATGGGACGGATGAAGGTTGCTAGCCGCGGCCGCGGTTTGTGGCGGCGGATGGTTAGCAGCTCATTGGCGGGTAACGCGCTAGATACGGTGATATTCTCGACAATTGCTTTTGCTGGGACTATGCCGATGACCAGCTTTTGGCAGCTTATCATCACGGTGTTTTTGATCAAGATGGCTGTAGAAATTATGGTTTCGCCGCTGACGATGCATTTGATTACCCGCGTGAAAAAGCATGAAAAATTGGATACGTTCGAGCAGCCAGCGAAATATCTGGTGAATTAGTTGCTTGGTTTATCCTGGCGGCGTTAGATTTTGACGCGGTTTTATTTTATAATGTGACGCCGATTGGTAAATTATCGCCGTAGTAGCGAGCCAGGAACGACTGCTTGAAATCAAAAAATGTGCTGTCTAGTAGTGAAGCGCGGATTTGGTCGACGGTGCGCACTACGAAGCGTTCATTGTGAATGCTGGCGAGCGTGGCGCCGAGAATCTCGTCGGCGCGAAACAGATGATTGATGTAAGCGCGCGTATGATGCTGGCAAG
>JABCOE020000007.1 GCA_013333795.2 Candidatus Saccharimonadota bacterium
CCAAGCCAGTAGTCAAACGCACGCCAGAAATGCGTGATTTTTGGCGTATTCATCGCAACAAGGTTGCAATAATATCTGTTCTCGTTCAATTATTGGTCGCTTTATCGGTTATTGCAATAATGATCATTTTGCAGGGTCGTTTGGATGTCTTTCTTATTGCAACAATTGTCATTTCGCTGTTAATTATTTCTACTGCAACAAATTTCGCAGTGTTGTCTTTTGCGATGATTCCGCTGCGCGCCCTCTCGACCGCGCTAGTTAATGCTGCCGGACAAAAAATTGACCAAAAGTTACCAAACCCTAGCAATAAAGAGTACAAGGCTACCGGTTTTAGCGATATGCTACTATCTATCTACAAAGAACATGTCGAAACCAGTCCAGACAAAACTAGCACAACTGACGAACTAGCCAGCGCCCTCAATCTGACAAGTACTGGCATAATTATCCTTGACAAGAACAATGGTGTAATTTTCGCTAACCGCGCCGCGCCAATCTCGCTCGACACCAAAGGCGCTTATCATTTTGACTTGCTATTTGACGACGGCACCGACCTGATTGAATGGCTCAATCAACACCGTACCGACAATGTTCGCGCCCGCAAAATTTGGCTGCGAGTTCCCAACAAGGTCATCGGACAGGAAGACCGCCGTATCTTCAATATCACAGTTGATTTTGAGCAAGGCAACACCGCGGACGCTATCATTACCGCCTACGACGAGACTGAAATCTACCAACCAGAAGACGACGACCTTGACTTCATCTCGTTCGCCGCCCACGAGCTGCGCGGGCCAATCACCGTTATCCGCGGTTACCTCGACGTGCTAGCGCTCGAACTCGATAGTAAACTCGAGCCCGATCAAAAAGAGCTTTTCCAGAGATTAATCGTTAGCGGCAATCGCTTATCTGGTTACATCAACAATATCCTCAACACCAGCCGTTATGACCGCCGCCACCTCAAACTCCAACTACACGAAGATTCGTTGGCGACAATATACGAGACTATCCGCGATGATATGGAGCTACGCGCCCGCTCGCAGCATCGCTCACTGTCAGTTGATATTCCGAGCGATTTGCCAACCGTTGCCGCCGCCCGCTCTAGTATTTCCGAAGTGCTATCCAACCTTATCGACAATGCTATCAAATATTCCGACGAGGGCGGCGCTGTACGCGTCACCGCTAAGGCCAAGGATAAGCATATTGAGGTTTCGGTCGCCGACAATGGCATCGGCATTCCAGCCAGCGTCATCAACAATCTCTTCCACAAATTCTACCGCAGCCACCGCAGCCGCGAGACAGTCGCTGGCACGGGCATCGGCTTATATCTCAGCAAAGCTATCATCGAAAGCCACGGCGGCACTATCGGCGTATCAAGCACCGAAGGGCAGGGAGCAACTTTCACCTTCACGCTACCAATCTACGCCGCCGTTTCCGACAAGCTGCATGACGCCGACAATTCCAACACCGAAATCATCTCGGCAGGCAACAGCTGGATTAAAAATCACACTAAATACACGGGGTAAATAGGAGAGTATTATGGCAATTTCCACAATCTTAGTCATCGAAGACGACCGTTTCATCGGCGAGATGTATGTTCGCAGCCTCAAAATGGCTGGCTATAACGTCGAGTGGGCGGTGGACGGCCACGATGGTCTGGTTATGGCTACTAATCAGCATTACGATTTAATTTTGCTTGATATCATGCTGCCAGAGATGCGTGGTACCGAAATCATGACCGCTATCCGCAAATTCGAAGAAAACAGCGCCGAGAAGTCGCGTATCGTCGTCATGACAAATTTCGATCAAGACGAGAAAAGTCGCGCCGCTTTAGAAAATGACGCCGACGCCTACTTAATCAAAGCTGAAATCACGCCGCGCCGCCTAATCGAAATCATTCAGCAGCTCGGCAGCTAGACAGCGCCCAGCTCTGCTGCTATAATATTCAACAGTTCGGCTCTATCGTCTAGCGGTTAGGACACCGGGTTCTCATCCCGGCAACCCGGGTTCGATTCCCGGTAGAGTCACCAATTAGATTCTTAAAATTGGCGGAATTTCCGTCTTTTTTGTTTATTAAGAAGAATTTGTATAGTCTACTATGTATATCTATAATAAAGGTAATGTTTTTAATTTATTAAATGGAGAAGATTATGAGCTTTATCAGCAGACTGATTGACAAAGATAAAGTTAAGGAATTAACCGATAAGTATAAACTAATTAGACCAGGATTTGACGACAGCCATTCCCTTGATAGCCATATGATTGCAATGGCATACAGCAAAGAAGATGGCGCAATATGCGTCTCAGTGCAGTCTCAGCAAGGAGTATCTCTTAACGGCCAGCTACCAGCAGGAGGAATTCCTCGAATAAATGTGCTCATATGGAAAGGGTTTAACATACGTATAGATTTGTATGAAAGTTTTATGGGGCTCAATGTGGAAGAGTTTAACAATGGACATGGACAAATCGAGAAATTCATGCTAATAGCAAAGTATATTGTAGCTCCGATTGAACTGAAGAGTGAAAAGGAAAAAATTGCACAACTAGCTGAAGAAGGCTCTCTTGCTCTTCATCAAGTCACGCTTCTGCCCAGAGATAGCCAGAAGAAGAGTATTTTTAGAGGAGTTGATATAACTTTTATGGATAAGGATGAGGTATGGAAAGTGTAGAGGGGATTATTAGTTGGTCTACTAGAAAAAGAGACTCTACCGGCTATTTGCAAGTCAAATCTACCGCCAGCAAATAAGAATTTGAAATTTTTATATTTCAAGGAACTAAGACAGAGTTCGTCAATAAAGATATATGGAAACGGAGAAAGGTAAAGTATAATTAATTTTGTTTAACAGTAAAGAAATATAGACCAATTTATTACTATGATCTACCAACACAAAGGAAAAACGACATGAGACGGAAACACATCTCAAACTTTCAATACGATAGACACGAAATAGAAAGAGCTTTGTTTTTTCTGTCAAGTGCCTTGCAAGAATCAGGACACAATATTAAGCCAGTGTTCCTACATTCAATTCAAGTTGCCGAGATGCTTTGGGAAAGAGATTTTCCGCAAGATATCGTCATTGCCGCAATTCTTCACGACGTAGTTGAGGATACAGATGTAACGATAGAAGAAATAAAACGTAAATTCGGCCAGCAAGTCGCGCAGTATGTCGATGTGTTAACAATTTCAAACGTCCAAGATTTCAAGCAGTCCTTCATCCATACGACTAAGCTTGGTAATGATGTATTGTCGATTCGCGCGGCAGATCTTATTCAAAACAGTTATTACTATCATCTAGCGCCAGTTGGTGCGCAAAAACAACTTCGAGATAAATACGAGTTCTTTATGAAATTATCCAACAGAGTACTGAACGAGTCTTTATCAAACGAGCTACGAAAAGCTTACGAAAAAAATGTTAAAATACTCCAGCGCCACAGTCAACGTATCAAAATACAAACGTCTAACCAAGAAACTTCACCTTGATCAGCGCGACGCTGTTGGTGTCGTGTGGGTTGAGCAGAGAAATAGCACAACTACAATCCACCCGGTGGTCTGGGTGAAAAGTGTTAACACATTTTTCTATGAATCATCTTGTGGTTCCGGCACAATCGCTGCAAGTGCTATCACTGGCTCATCAAACATTATCCAGCCAACAGGCCAGACTATCCAGGCCGAAATCAGCCAAGATTCCATATCTCTCGATAGCGACATGGAAATTATACGTTAGTGTAGTCTATTACACCATAAATTGCCGCTTCTTTGCCGTAAAATGCCGCCCATTCGCGGTCGCCGTACGAAAAGTGCCACCACTCACCATAAAAAGGTGCGAATCCTTGCGCCACCATAGCATCATGCAATATTTTTCTATATGAAGCTTGGTCTGGGTTTACCTTCGCAAATGTTTTAATTATGTCCGGATTAGGGTAGTCGGATATCTCGTTACCTATGTCGATAGGATTGTTGCTGTTATCAACAAGGGTTAAGTCAACTGCTGCTCCCATTGGGTGTCCGGCTACATCAGGCACGGCAATAAAATCATGAACTAGACGAATTAATTTGTATTCTGACAGCTCGGGATTATCTCGTCGCAATGCCGCTTTGCGTTCGCGAAAGTACTTTTCTTGCACCTTTGGGTGGAGAAAACCATAAAAAACGCGTAGTCGCAAATTACTATCTGCCTTCAGCTGCTTATTAACTGCAGCGAGTTTTCTAGCTACTGTATCGCGCACCAAAATAGACTCACCAGTATAAACCTGCATATCCGATTGCTCGTGCTCAGCTATAATCGACGAATCATATTTACGCACGTTAACTAATGGCTCCTGACTGTTGCCGGGCTTAGCGCTTGCCATTTCGTCATAGGTTAAAATATGCCGATTAATATAATTAGGATTTTCTTGAATTTGTTTTATTGTATTAATTTGAAATACCTCAACTCTCAATTTTCTCCATCTTATAACAAACAATACCGCTATATTTGTTAGACAGAAACGGATAGAACGATTCGCCGCTTCTTTCTGCTAGCACAAAATCTCTAAGAGCTGGGTCGTGTTCACCGTACAATTTACCATAGACCTTGTAGAATTCAACATTTTCATCGCTTCGGACGCCCCGACCGCTCTGATTCGCCTCTATAAATCGACGTACCGCAACGTATGTTAAATCAAACGCCCTTTTAGTATCTTTCGGTCCGCATTCAAATTCTATAGCCGGCACAGGCATATGTTGAGCTAATGGTCCGGCAATTTTTGACTTTTCCGAATACCACACAACATTACGGCTCAATCCCGCCGATTTTGCTAATCTAATATTTTCTTCTGTAGAGTAAGGTATGATCGCGACAATACCGCTATCTGTTTTTGTCCCATGAAGATCAATCACGACATCAAACTTCTTGCCGTATTCAATTAGTTCTGCTGCGCGGCGCACTTCATATATAGGACTATTGCTATCACCCAGAGCACTACGATTGAGGTCTTGCTCTGTGAAACGCACATTGGCTGCAAAGGCTTTTTCGTTTCCTATAATCCAATCATATCCGTATTTTTCCTTAGGTAATTCTTTCTCAAGTTGCCGCATCACCTTAACGCTATCTCGTTCATTGCCATGAGTAGCAGCGATAAATAGAATCTTACGCATATCGCCTCCTATATTCAGCAGCTGCCGCAAAGGCTTTTTTGACTGCTTCTTCTGGCGACGCTGCACCGATTGTCAATATTCGATTACGAGTGTCGAGATATTCATCAGCGAGTTTATCAGCCCAGCCCCCGTAGCCTGTTAGCGCTACCATTGGGATATCGGCCTGATAAGCGACAGCTAATTCGGTGAGCGTCCCCGAGCCGCCGCTTATCGCAATCACCGCATCGCAACCAGTTACCAGTACGGTTTCTCGACCGCCACCGCGCTCCAGTCCGCAGGGGATGATGATGTCAGCATCTTTTTCCCAAACGTCTTTTCCTTTGCCATACGTGATGCCGACCGTTAACCCGCCAGTATCTTTTGCACCGCGACATGCCGCCGTTGACAGAGAATCGCTATCTTTTTCGGCTCCAAAAAACAAGATCCCGTCTTCTTCGGCTATTAACCTGCCGACCTCGTACGCTGCTTTTTCAACTTCTTTGCTATATTTTAAGTCGGCCGCCGAACCCATTACGCCGATTTGAAATTTTCTTGCCATATTCAGATAAAAACCTCCTCAGGCACAATAAATTATTATTTACCCAAGGAACGAGAGATCAAAAAAGAGACCTCCCGCGGTCCCATCCTTGTTCTATAGTTCATTGCTGAATTATAGCGCTCAGTACCGGCTCTACGATGGATCGCGATTTCGGTTGTGTGACTTTACGGCTTCACTCCCGTGGTGTATTTGACACCCAGCTCGTTCCGGCGTGACTGAAACTCGGACGCTTTATATTACATTATGAGTAGTAACAGGGTGGTGACGGATAGTCAAGAGGCAACCCTGTCGCGTTTGACTCTAAAATATCTTATATTTTATACTTATAAAAGCAAAAGCTTTACCAGAATAATATGCAAGAAAACACTCCTAACAACCGTAACGATTCTCTAGATGAGCAGCACCAAGCAATTATCCAAGCTAATCATCTAGTCAAGCGATACAAAACTGGCAGTCAAACAATTCTCGCGGTCAACGATGTTTCGTTGGCGATTAACCGCGGCGAGTTTGTGGCGATCACTGGTGCCAGCGGCAGTGGTAAGAGCACACTGTTGCAGCTTCTCGGCGGACTTGATAAGCCGACTAGCGGTGACATTATTATCGACAACGTCAAGATTAATAAAATCAGCGATAGCGAACTATCAAGATTCCGCAATCAAACTATTGGTTTCGTGTTTCAATCGTTTTACTTGCAACCATTTTTAACTCTGCAACGCAATATCGAAATAGCTGCCATGCCTAGCCGGATGAAACGCAATCAGCGCAAGACTCGTGCCGAGAAGTTGGCGCAGCAAGTTGGCTTGGGCGACCGTCTCAGACATTTTCCGCGCGAAATGTCTGGCGGACAAATCCAGCGTGCTGCCATTGCTAGAGCACTACTTAACAATCCCGATATCATACTTGCTGACGAACCAACCGGCAATCTCGACTCGCAAAATAGCCGCAATATCGTTGCATTGTTTCGGCAAATTTGCGATACTCAAAACACAACTGTCGTTATCGCCACTCACGATCAAGAAATTGCCGCCAGTGTCGACCGTGTTATCGCTGTTGCAGACGGGAGGATCATATGATCAAGCTAACTGATGTCGCAATTCTATCGCTCACCAAGCTTCGATCCCGTCCGGTTAGAACCGCAATCACAATCATCTTGGCTAGCTTGTTATTTGGCATTTTAGTTGCCGTGTCACTGGTCTCGACCGGTATATTTCATAGTATTAATGATTTCCGCAAAGACTGCTTGACCAGCCGCTATATTGTCAGCGTATCTAACGCGCCAAACGACAACCCGCTAGCCCTGCAAAATACCATGCGAGACCCAGCTTTAGTTACAGAGGCGAAAAAACGGTACGAAAAGTTAGTGCAAGCCAAAACCGCTGAAGCTAAGAAATTAAACATTTCGTATTCACAAATCAACGACCAGCCGCCGTACAAGCAGACAGAGAACGGCAGCGAATCCTTAGCACTCAACGATCCAAACGGCATAACTCGTGAACTACTGAAAGAAAAGTTTAGCACAACGCCAGCCTTCGACGATAAAAATCTAAGCGAAATTGCCAAAAAATATCACGCCGCCAAGCTATTTAGCGAGCAGCAATTTGCTATCGCCAAAGGTTCTTCCTTAGCGCCTCTAGCAGACGGCAAAGAAGTTTTTCGCGAAACATCAAACGAGACAAGCGCCAACGCAAACAACCCGCAGCCGCCAGTCAATAGCTCAAGCCTTACCATCACCCCGCCAGAAATATCTAATCCGTTCTTGCTAGCCAACGACGGCGGCTGGCAACCTGACGGCAAGAGCTTGCCGATAATTTTGCCACAAAACACCATTGAACGCTTGCTTGCTATGGATAAATTGCCAGACAGCGCTAGCGCCAGACAAAAACTCGACCACTTAAAAACCGTCCGCGAAAGAGCCAGCGGATTA
>JABCOE020000008.1 GCA_013333795.2 Candidatus Saccharimonadota bacterium
CGCCTTAGCTAATTACATCACGGTGCTAGGTTACCCGGATCAGCCGGAGTGGAAAGATTTTTGGCCAGCCGACGTGCAAGTGATTGGCAAGGATATCCTGCGTTTTCATGCCGGTATTTGGCCAGTGATGCTATTAGGGGTTGGTCTACCGCTGCCGAAGACGCTGTTAGTACACGGTTTCGTTAATGTGGACGGTGCTAAGATGAGCAAAACTGTTGGTAATGTTGTCGATCCGATGGAGATTATCAAAGATTACGGCGTTGACGCTTTTCGCTATTACTTTTCGCGGCATATTCCGACCAAGGATGACGGCGACTTCACCTGGGAGAAGTTTGAGAAGGCTTACAACGGAGAGCTCGGCAACGATCTTGGTAATTTAGTGCAGCGGGTTATTGCTATGATCCAGCGTTATCAGTCGGGGGTAATTGGCGAGATTCCTCGCCCAGGACATGATATGGGGCCATACCGCCAGGCGATGGAAGCGCTTGATTTTGATCGAGCAATAGATGAAGCATGGCAACAGGTGCGAGCACTTAATCAATATATTGATGACGTTAAACCGTGGGAAGTTGCCAAGAAGCGCCAAAAAGACACTGATGCCGCCGAGCATTTATCGGAAATTTTATCTTACGCTGTTGGTGCGCTTGAGGAAATTGCTGATTTGCTAACTCCGTTTATGCCAGTGACCGCTAGCACTATTTACAAGATGTTCTCGGCAGGAGTTGTACCCGAGAAAGCAGCACCACTTTTCCCAAAAATCTATATTCATACGCCCGATCCGCAAACGGCATCTAGTAAAAAGAAATAAGCCAAATGAATTCGTTGCTTCGCTTGGTTGATACGCATTGTCATATTCATGATAGCGAGTTCTATGACGCTTCGGCGCGCGAGAAGGCTTACCAGGAATCAGTGAAGAATGGCATAGCGATGATTTGTGTTGGTACGGATTTGCGCAGCTCGCGTCAGGCTCTAGAGTTTGCTAGGATGCATGATTTTGTTTGGCCGGTTGTCGGCATTCACCCGCACGACGCAGCGACAAATAACGTCGAGGAATTGCGCCAATTGGTAGCAGACAATCGCGATGAAATCGTCGGCATTGGTGAAATTGGTTTGGATTATTTTTATGATAATAGTCCGCGTGACATTCAACAGAGCGTTTTGCGGCGGCAGCTTGAGGTAGCGCGAGATTTTAACCTGCCGATTAGTTTTCATGTACGCGACGAAAAAGCCGCTGTTGGCGCAGTCTGGGCGGATTTTTGGCCGATTTTCGATGAATTCAAAGGTTTGCGCGGCATTTTGCATAGCTTTACCGATTCTGAGGAAAATTTGCAGCATGGGCTGGCTCGTGGTTTATACGTTGGTGTTAACGGTATAAGTACTTTTACTAAAAATAAAAATCAACAGAAATTGTTTAACCAAATTCCGCTTGAACGCTTAGTTTTTGAAACTGACGCACCTTTCTTGACGCCAGTGCCATTTCGTGGTAAAGTGAATATACCAGCGTATGTGAGGCAGGTAGCAGAGTTTCATGCGCAAGCTCGCGGTCTTGGTGCTGAGGAGATTGCGGCCGCTACGACTCGCAACGCGCGGCAAATTTTTGGGATTAATTATGAATGAGAGCTTTAATAATAAAGTAGAACCTTATGCACCGGTAGAAAATGCCGGTCGTTTTAATTATGAACAAACTGCTAAAGGCAATTCTTATCGTAGTCCTGAGCTAGAGCACTTAGGCGAGCTAGCGCGCGAATATGCTGAGTCGGTCAATCAGACAACCGAATCGCTCCAGGTTGATTATATAGAATTGAATAGCCCGAAACCCGAAAAAAAGCTGCTTACTCCTGAGCAGGAAATTGCTATTACTAGCCAACGTGTAGTCGAACTTCGAAAAGGATACGATAGTGACTATGCTGAATATCAAGAAGAATTTGGTCTGGCTGCATAAGTTATGGTCAAGCGTGTTCTCACAAAAACTCTCAAACTTTTTGTCGGCGATGATTTATCGCTTGGTTTGCCGAAGCTTCGCAAAAAACGTCCGCTCAAGAAACTGAGTGAGCGCGAGCTGTTGGTACTAGAAAGCGAAATTGGCTCGGAACTTTTTGGAGAGGTGCCAAAGGGTCATCGCCGCGAATTCTTTTGTCTGGACGAAAAAACATGGATGTGGCATGAGGAATGGATTGATGCTAAGCACAAACTTAAAACTCACACGATCAAATATGAAGTAACCGATCGAGGTATCTTAAAAACTCAACCTGGCCCGCGTTATTCATATCTTAAAGGTGATGAATTGCGTAATTTTAGTATCGCTACGCAAATGTATTATGAGCAAGTTGCCCGCCAAGTTTACAAGCGAGATCCCGAGACCGGCGAAAAATTGGTATAATAGAAAGCGTGAAATCATCGATAATCTATCTCGACCATGCTGCTGCCACGCCTCTAGATGAGCGTGTTTTGGCGGCGATGCAGCCGTATTTCTCTGAGATGTTTTATAATCCTTCGGCGCCATATGCTCCAGCGGTGGAAGTCAAGCGCGCTTATAACGAAGCTAAGCATCGTTTGGCAGTTTGTATTGGCGGACAGGCTAGCGAGTTAGTTATGACGGCTGGCGCTACCGAGTCTATTAATTTGATGATAAATAGCATTGACGGGCATATCGTATCAAGTACTATTGAGCATGATGCAGTACTGAAAGCGCTTGGTGATAATGTAACGCTGGTGGCTCCATCTAAAAAAGGCAATATCGCGCCGCGCGATATTCAAGCAGCTATTAGGCCAGATACGCAACTAGTGACTATCGCTATCGCTAATCACGAGCTTGGTACTATTCAACCGCTACGCGACATTGCTGAAGTTGTCCGTGCTGAGCGTCGCCGCCGGTTTGAAGCGGGTGAGCTGACGCCAATTTATTTGCACACTGATGCTTCGCAAGGGGCTGGGCAGATTGACATCAATGTAGCGCGGCTAGGCATTGATGCGCTGACGCTAAATGCTGGTAAGATTTATGGCCCGAAACAAGTTGGTTTGCTTTGGTGTAATCGGATGATACGCTTGCAGCCGCTAGTTCGCGGCGGCGGGCAAGAGCGGGGCTTGCGCAGCGGGACCGAAAACGTTGCGGGCACTATTGGGTTTGCAGTAGCGCTAGAATTAGCGCAGCAACATCGTAATTCTGAGAATAAGCGCTTGCGCCAGTTGCGCGACCAGCTGCAAAATCAGCTGACAGAAGCTTTTCCGTGGGCGATTGTCTCCGGCGATCAAAAACATCGCCTGGCAAGTCATTTGCATATATCATTCCCCGGAATTGACGCTGAACGGTTAGTTTTTATGCTAGAGCGAAAAGGGGTGCTGGTAGCGACTGGCAGTGCTTGCGCCGCTAATTCTGGAACGCGTTCGCATGTGTTAGAAGCGATTGGCTTGGCGCCAGAGGTGGTGGATGGTAGCTTGCGTCTGACACTGGGTCGCCTATCGGATGCTGAAACTTGCGTGGTGGCTGCTCGAGAAATCATCGCTGCGATTAATACAGAAAAGGCCAGGTTAGCGTGAAAAGATTTTTAATAGCTATCGTTACGCTGGCTATTGTTTCGGCTGCAATAATCATCGGTATTACTTTGTTTTTATCAAAGAACGATTTGCAAGGCTGCGGCGATATTCCAGATGCGGCACGCCAACAGTGCGCGGCAGCCGATGCGATCGTAGCGGTGAGCGGCGGCGATACCAGCGCTCGTACTGCTGAAGCAGTGCGATTGTACAAGAATAACTGGGCGCACAAATTAGTTTTCTCTGGTGCGGCAGCTGATAAAACTGGCCCGAGTAATGCTCGAGCAATGAAGAGACAAGCTATCGTTGCAGGCGTACCGGCTAGTGATATTCTGATAGAGGAAACCAGCGAAACGACTGCCGAGAATGCCTCACAAACCGTCAGGCTGCTCAAACAAAAGCAGATATCATCGGTAATTTTGGTGACAAGCGCTTACCACTCGCGGCGAGTTTCAATTGAATTTACTAAAGCGGCGCCAAATATACTAACGCGCAGCCATCCAGTAATTACAGATAATCAATGGTCGAATATGTGGTGGACAACTATTATAGGCTGGCAGCTGGCGTTGCAAGAGCTGGTAAAGATTATGGGAGTTGCAGCGGAATGCCCAGACCGCGTGTTTATGTTGGTATGAGTGGCGGTGTCGATAGCAGCGTCGCGGCGGCATTATTGCTTGACCAAGATTATGATGTTACTGGCGTCTATATGAAAAACTGGAGTCAAGATCTACCCGGCATGCAGTGTCCATGGGCTGAGGACCTGGCTGATGCCAAGCGGGTGGCAGTGCAATTAGGAATTGATTTTAAAGTATTTGATTTCGAAACACAGTATCGCCAAAAAGTTGTTGATTACATGTTTGACGAATATCGTGCTGGTAGAACGCCGAATCCAGATATCATGTGCAATCAAGAAGTTAAGTTTAAACTATTTTTAGAAACTTCGCTGGCGGCGGGGGCGGATTACATCGCAACTGGTCATTATGCGCGGGTTGAGCGTTTAGCAGATACAGCACGCTTGCTTCGTGCTGGCGACGACAACAAAGATCAAACTTATTTTTTATATCGCGTGACGTCTGAAGCATTAGCGAAAACCATATTCCCATTAGGAAATCTGACCAAACCTGAAGTGCGTCAAATTGCTAAAGATCGCGGCTTATGGACAGCTCGTAAAAAAGAATCTATGGGTGTGTGCTTCGTTGGCAATGTCGGTATGCGCGAATTTCTTAGCCAGTATATTACGACGCGTCCGGGCGATATTATTGACAAAGAATCGGGCCGGGTGCTTGGCCGGCATGACGGTGCAATTTTTTATACGCTTGGTCAAAGACATGGTCTGGATGTTGGCGGCGGGTTGCCGTATTATGTTGTTGGCAAAAACATGGATAAAAATGAAGTATATATTAGCCGTAATATCAATGACGAGCACATGTGGCGAACCGAGATTAAGCTGACAGATATTCACTGGATCAATCAACCTTTGAATGAAGGTGCGCGAATACAGGTCCGGTTGCGCCACCGCGGGGCGCTTATTAACGCTATATATAGTGCCGACACGCTACATCTAGCGTCTGCCGAACGTGCTGTCGCACCAGGCCAGTCTGCGGTAATTTATCGCGGTGAAGAGTGTCTAGGTGGCGGCTTGGTGATTTGAGCCTCTAACTTACGTTACTTCTTCGTATATTCAAGTTGGTTTTCGTGCTATAATTACCTCTATGAACACACAAGAAATCCGCCAGAAATATCTCGAATTTTGTCAAAGGAACGGTCACGCTATTATTGAGCGGGCGCCGCTTATACTGCACAATGACCCAACGACGTTATTTACCGGTTCGGGCATGCAGCCGCTACTGCCGTACTTGCTGGGCCAGGATCATCCGCAGGGTACGAAATTAGCTGATAGCCAGACGTGTTTGCGGGCGCAGGATATTGAGGATGTTGGCGATAATCGCCACACGACGTTCTTTGAGATGCTGGGCAATTGGAGTATGGGCGAATATTTCAAACGCCAGCAGATTGAGTGGTTTTTTGAATTTTTGACAGAAATAGTTGGGCTAGATCCGCATAAAATCTACGTTAGCTGTTTTATCGGCGATGAGAAGAACAACATTCCGCGCGACGATGAAGCAGCGCAAATTTGGCAGGAAGTTTTTGCCAAAAAAGGCATTGAAGCTAAAATCGTCGAGCTGGATAGCGCTGAAAATGGCGACAAGCTGGGTATGCAGGGCGGCCGGATTTTCTTTTACAACGATAAAGAGAATTGGTGGAGCCGCGGCGGCGGCATTGATAGTACGCCGATCGGCGATCCATGCGGGCCGGATAGCGAGGTGTTTTATGATTTTGGCGAGCAGCATCACGATGCCAGCTTTGGACAGGCGCATCCGGCTAGCGATAGCGGCCGATTTATGGAAATTGGCAACCAAGTGTTCATGCAGTATCGCCGGCTGGATGACGGTAGCTTTGAACCGCTGAAACGCAAGAATGTTGATTTCGGCGGCGGCTTGGAGCGGATTGCCGCTGCGGCAATTGACAGTCCTGATGTATTTAAGATCAGTCTACTACAGCCAATTATTAAAAAGTTGGAAAGTTTAAGCGGCAAGGAATACGCTACGCATACCGCGTCAATGCGAGTGATCGCCGATCATCTCAGGGCGGCGGTATTTTTGGCGGTTGACGGCTGCGTGCCGAGTAATAAGGAGCAGGGCTACGTGATGCGCCGCTTGCTGCGCCGGGCGATTCGCTATAGTTTTGATCTGGGGATCGAACAGAATTTCCTCGAGGAAGTTGTGCCAGTGATTGCTGATTTATATGAAGCGGACTTCCCAGAAGTTAAGGAGAACCGTGATAATATCATCGCTGTGCTGGTCAAGGAAGAAAAAGCCTTCCGCCAGACGCTGCGTAAAGGTCTCAGACAAATGCGACATTATATCGACGACGGCTTGACCGGCGAAGAGCTATTCATGCTGTATGATACGTTTGGTTTTCCGGTAGAACTGAGTACCGAAGAAGCCTATAAACAAGGCATTAAGCTTTCTGATAACTGGCGCGCCGAATTTGATACGCGAATGGCCGAGCAGCGCCAACGCTCCAAGACAGCACGCAAGGGGCAATTTAGCGGCGGCCTAGAGGGTCACGATCCGATTCATCTGAAATATCACACGGCGACGCACTTGTTGGGGGCGGCACTGCGCAAAGTTCTGAAGGCGCCGGATTTGCAGCAACACGGCAGCAATATCACGTCTGAGCGCCTGCGTTTTGATTTCAACCACGATAAATTGACACTAGAGGAAAAACAGGCGGTGGAAGATCAGGTCAATGCTTGGATTGATGCTGATTTGCCAGTCAGCTTTGCCGTCTATCCGACTGATGAGGCGCTAAAAATGGGTGCAATCGGCGCTTTTGGCGAGCGCTATGGCGATAAAGTAAAAGTCTATTCCATCGGCGAAGGCGACAATGTCGTTAGTTTCGAAGTTTGCGGCGGCCCGCACGTTGAACACACGGGAGCCTTGGCCGAGGGTGGCAAGCGATTCAAAATCACCAAGGAAGAGTCCAGCTCGGCGGGAATTCGCCGGATTAAAGCGGTTTTGAGTTAATCCTTGTAAGCCCCTATGATTTGGCAAAATCTAGCAACCATAAGCAAAAATAGTATATAATAGATGTAGTTATGGTTTTAGAGCGATTACGCAATAAGCTAAATAATCTAAAGGGCGAGTCCGACGAACAACACGATGACTACATCGTTGCACTTGATATCGGTACCGAAAACGTTAAGGCACTATTAGCTCGCGTTAGTGGCGACGATATTGAGATTCTTGGTGTTGGACGTGCTCATCAAGAATTTTCAGATATGCATTCGGGCGCGATTGCTGATATTGCTGGCGTAGTGCAACACTGCGAGGACGCTCTGACTCAGGCTGAAGACGAAGCTGGCTTGCAGGCCAAGCATGCTGTCATCGGTATAGCTGGCGAACTCGTAAAAGGCACAACTAGCACGATTCGTTATCGTCGTCCGCAGCCCGACCGTCCGCTTGACGAGCAAGAAGTTGAGTTTATTATCGAGAAGGTCCAAGACCGCGCTGCTAAACGGGCGCAAAAACAGATCGCCTTAGAGACGGGCAATGACGAGGTTGAGGTCAAGCTGGTCAACTCAGCGCTGGTTAGTATTCATATTGACGGCTATAAAGTGTCGAATCCGATTGGCTTTCAGGGTAAGGATGTAGCAGTGCAAATTTATACAGCGTTTGCGCCGATGGTGCATATTGGCGCGTTAGAGCGAGTGGCGCAAGAGCTTGATTTGGAGTTGTTAGCGGTCGCTGCCGAGCCGTTTGCGGTTAGCCGTAGCGTACTTGGTACTGATAGCAGTAGTGCTTTTACGGCAATTTTAGCAGATGTAGGTGGTGGTACAACTGATATTGCAGTGGTTAATGACGGCGGCGTTGAGGGCACCAAGATGTTTGGCAGCGGTGGTCGTAGTTTTACTAAAACTATCGCTGACGAGTTGTCAATTCCGTACGATCAGGCAGAAAAACTCAAAGTAAATATCGAGGACAGTAAAATTAAAGCTACCGTCAAAAAAGATGTGGCAGTTGCCGTTGATAAAACTCTCGAGGTTTGGCTAGCTGGCGTAGAGCTAGCATTGAGCGAGTTTGATGCAGTTGATCAGCTGCCGCCGCGTATTTTGTTGTGCGGTGGCGGTGCTAGCCTGTCTCAATTAGTTGCGGCTCTCGAAAAGCGCGATTGGTACAGCGAGTTGCCATTCACTAAGCGTCCGACAGTACAGCGTATTCGTCCCGATCAAGTTGTTGGTATTACGGATAAAACCGGTGAAGTCAATGATCACACTTTTATTACGGCGATGGGTCTGCTGCGTGTTGGTTATGATACAATAATAGGAGCAGGCGACACTCAGTCGGTTCGCAGTAAAATTAATAGGATTTTGCGAATTTAATAGAGAAATAATATGCAAAAAGATGTCATTTATATAGATGTAGAAGACGACGTTACTTCAATTATTGGCAAGATAAAAGCCGCTAATTCGAACATTGTTGCTTTGGTACCGCCAAAGCGAATTGGGGCGATTCAGAGTGCAGTAAACCTCAAATTGGTGCATCGCGCGGCTGAGCGGGTCGATAAAAAACTGGTAATTATTACTAATAATGATGCTTTGTCGACGCTTGCGGGCAGCGCGGGTATTCCGGTGGCCAAAAATTTGCAGAGTCGTCCAGAATTAGCTGAGATTCCAGCTCTTGAAATCAACAGTGACGATGACGTGATTGACGGAACGGAAACGTTGAACGGTGGCGCTAAGCCCAACGCGCAAACTCTTGACGATAAGAAAGGGCAGTCGTCCCTTAATGATGAACTTAGCAAAATTGAAGACGAAGGGGAGGATGAACTACCGTCTTCTAAAGGTAGGGATGGCGGTGATAAGAAATCTGCTGACCAGGCGGATAGCAAGTCGAAAAAAAGTCCGAAAATTCCCGATTTTAATACTTTTCGTAAAAAGTTCTTCATTATCGGTGCGGCTGTTATTTTGTTGATCGCCGGTTTGGTGTGGGCGTTTGTGTTTGCGCCGCGAGCACAGATTGTCATTTCTGCGCAAACTAGCAGCGTGGCTGTTAACACTCATATCAAATCAAGCGCTGCTGTTAACACTAGTTTGCAAGATGGTACTGTCAAACTGACGACCAAAACTAGAGAAAAAGCGATTTCTAAAACATTTACAGCTACCGGCAAGAAGGATGTCGGCGAAAAAGCGACTGGTATAGTAAGCTTTTCGACGCGCGATATTGACAATCTTGGTACAGAAATTCCAGCAGGAACAACTTTGACGACAGATTCTGGCGCCGAGTATGTGATCAGCGAGACTGTTAAGATCTCGCTTAGTAATTATCGTAATGCCAAGGTGAAAATTACTGCCGCACGCAGTGGCGCCAGCTATAATGGCGCTAGCGGTACAGTCAAGGGAGCGCCTAGTGGTATTTCAGCAAGTATTAGCGGCTCGACAACAGGAGGTACTGACAAAACCATTACCGTCGTTCAACAAAGCGATATAAATAAAGCAATGCGCGAACTCGTCACCGAGGACGATAAGAACCAAAACAAAGCTGCTTTGCAGACTGAGTTTGGCAAGGATTACACAATTATCAATGAGTCATTCGCGGCGGATATCGCTGGCATTAATAAGCCTGCTGTTGATAGCGAGGCTAACGACGGCCAAGCGGCAATTACTGGTACAATGAAGTTTTCGCTTTCTGGTATTGCTCGCAGCGAGTTTGACACGTTTCTCAAAGCTTACTGCCAGCAGCGCATTGACGGCAAGTCAAACCAGAAAATTTATGATACTGGCAGCAAAACAGTTTCTCTGACTAACGTAGCTATTTCGGGTGATACGATTAATGCGACAGTCTCGGCGAACGGTAAAGTTGGTCCGAAAATCGACGAAGATGCCATCAAGGAATACGTCAAAGGCCAATCGGGCGGCGAGGTTCAAGAGCGCGTCAAGACAGTTGAAGGCATAAAATCAGTAGATGTGAACCTTTCGCCATTTTGGGTTTATAGAGTTCCAGATGACACCAAGAAGATAAGCGTAAAGTTTCAGATAGATGGCTAAGCAGTATTTGGCGCTTGACGTCGGCGAGCGGCGAATTGGCGTGGCATCGGCAAGCAGCGATGTTAAGATTGCCGTACCAGGCGACTGGATCGATGTCGACGGCAAGGAACTCGATATTATCCGCGAGATGCTGATTGACGAATCAATAGATGTTTTGGTAGTGGGCTATCCGCGCAATCAACGAGGCGAGCTGACTGCGCAGACTCGGTATGTCGAAGATTTCGTTGATAGTCTTGGCCAAATTGAATCTGACGTTGTATTTCAGGATGAATCGTTGACGAGCGTCAATGCAGAGAATATCTTAGCATCGCAAAAACGTCCGTATAGTAAAGGTGAGATTGATTCTATGGCAGCTAGTATTATTTTACAAGATTATTTGGAGGCGCAATAATGGATGGTTTTAAGCGGCAGAATGGCCAACAATTTAATTATCAGCCGAATAATAATCGGCAAGTACCGCCGCTTGGTGCGGCTCCGCGTCCTGCACCTCGTGCTATTGACCCAAATCAGCCAATGGGGCAAAAGGCTAATATTTCGCTTAACTCCGACCATGACGCTGCGAGCCAGAAAGTGTCAAAGAAGAAACGTCGTCTTCGGCGCTGGATGATTATTTTGATAACAGTCATGGTGTTTTTGACAGTGGGTTTTGCGGCACTGTTTAAGTGGTATGAGATGCAGCTAAAACCAGTCTCAAGCGATAACAATAAGGTATCGGTTACTGTTGAAGACGGCTCCTCGGTTTCAACAGTTGCCAATACGCTGGCCAGCAAAAATCTTATTCGCAACCGATTGGCTTTTGAAGTTTATGTGCGCCTTAATAATAAGAATAGCATCAAAGCTGGCACTTGTATGATTGCCCCGTCTGAGTCGGTCGCTGATATTGTTAACCGTATGAATAATGGCTGTCATGACTTCAAAACCATTACTTTTTATCCTGGCGGTACGTTAGAGAGCTCTAAGTATAAGGCTTCGCAGTCGTCTGATGGTGTTGATAAAACGAGCGTCCGTTACATCTTGCGCCAAGCAGGCTACTCTGATGATGAGATCTCAAATGCTTTCAAAGCGAAATACGATAGTCCTCTGTTTGCTGATCGTCCAAGCGGGTCGTCTTTGGAGGGCTACGTTTTTGGGGAGACGTATCAATTTACGGGTGATGCCACAGCTAAAGATGTTTTACAGACAGTGTTTGATCACATGTACAAGGTTGTGCAAAAAAATGACTTAGTTAATAAGTTTAAGGCGCAAGGTTTGACGCTTTATCAGGGGGTGACTATGGCTTCGATTGTTGAGCGGGAATTAGGTTGCGAAGATAAGCCGACCGTCGAGCGCAAAAATCACTGTTATCAATACCAGCGGGGTATTGCGCAGGTGTTTATAGCTCGCTACAAGAAAAACATGCAGCTTGGTTCTGATGTAACCTTTATTTATGCTGCAGACAAAGCTGGTGTTAAGCCTAAGGTGGATATTGATTCTCCGTATAATACTCGCAAGCATACTGGTTTGCCGCCGACGCCAATTGCGACACCTGGCGAATTATCGCTTAAAGCGGTCGCTGATCCGGCGCCTGGCGATAACTTGTTCTTCATAGCTGGCGATGACGGTTTAATATATTTTGCCAAAACTGATGAGGAACATAAAAACAATATTGACAAATACTGCCAGAAGTTGTGTAGTATCGTATAAAGTATTGACATTAACGCTAGTGATTTGCTATAATATAGAGTATACACGAGGACTTGCAGGAACAATTATGAATTATTGCCAGCTCTATCGTGCTCATAATATGATTTTCTAGGAGAACCATTATTAGTACGCAACCAAATCGAGTTAAAACTAATTTTGTACCGAGCGCAAAGGCTCATTCTAGCAAAACTAAAAGGCGCGGTGGTGTTTCTTGGACTTCCGTAGTATCGTATGTCGGCGTTTTTCTATTCATAGCAACGCTAATTGCTATCGGACAACGTCCAGTCGGCGTTCAGGAAGGTAGTAATAATACGCCGCTGGCTAATGCCTCTACCTCAAGCACTAAAAATACTGTAGCAGCTGCAACTTCCGCTAGTACGGTAGACCCGGTTGTCGCTACGAACATAGCTTCGTCGCTAGCAGACACTACCAGCATGCCGGTTAGCGCTAACGTAGCGACACTTTCTCAGACGCTGACTATTGAAACGGTAATGTCGCAGACCTCCAGCAATGCGATTAGTAAGCCGCAGATTGTCCAGCCGACAGCTAATTCGCGGGCGGCTACTACTTATACCACCAAGGCTGGTGATACAGTCGATGCAGTAGCCAGCAAATATGGACTCAAGAAAGAGACTATAGCTTGGGCTAATAATCTATCGTCTGATGCGCTGGAGCCAAATACTACTTTAACAATTCTGCCGGTTGATGGTGTTCAGCATACCGTTAAGGCGGGTGACTCTGTTGATAGTATTGTTGCCAAGTATGGCGGTAATAAGGCTGATGTGGTGTCGTATAATGACCTAGAGCTCACTGGTTCGCTAACTGAAGGTAGGAACATTATTGTTCCTGGCGGTGCTTTGCCAGAAAATGAACGTCCAGGATATGTGGCTCCTCGTGCTGCGGCTAGTAATCGGCGCAGCGCTTATGGGTATGGGTCGGGCCTGGGCGGTTACGGAAGTAATTACAATGGGGTTATCTCTGCTGGTAACAAATATGCATGGGGGAACTGTACTTGGTATGCTTACGAACGCCGAATGCAGCTAGGACGCCCAGTTGGTAGTTTCTGGGGTAATGCTAGTACTTGGGCTTATGCGGCAGCAGCGGCTGGATTGGCAGTTAATGGTACGCCGGCGCCTGGCGCAATAATGCAAAACGGCGGCGGATATGGCCATGTGGCGATTGTCGAGAGCGTTAATCCGGGCGTATCAATCACAATTAGCGAGATGAACGGTTATCGCTTTGGCGGCGGCTTCAATCGCGTTGGTCATGGCCAGATTTCCTGGGGTGAGGCCACTAGCGGTTACTATAGATATATTCACTAAGTATTTTACAAAACTAATTAACACCTCTGTCAAATCGGGGGTGTTTTTGGTATAATGTGTCTGTATGTTTGTTGATACAGCTAAAGTTTCAGTCCAGGCGGGTCGCGGCGGCGATGGCGCGGTCAGTTTTCGCCACGAGATTTACGTTGATAAAGGCGGTCCGGATGGCGGCGATGGTGGTCGCGGCGGTAATGTTGTGTTTTTGGCGACGGAACAGCTTAATACGTTATTAAAATTTCGTTACAAACCCGAACTAAGGGCCGAAAATGGTGTCGCAGGTGCCAAGAAAAAAATGGCAGGCCGCGCTGGCAAGGATTTAGTTATTAAAGTGCCAGTTGGTACTATAGTCAAGCGTGATGGTAAAATCATCGCTGATTTATCTAAACCAAACCAAAAAACTATTATTGCTAAAGGCGGCGATGGCGGTTTTGGTAATGCTCACTTTAAGTCGAGTGTTCGTCAAACACCGCGCATGGCAGAAGTGGGCGAGCTCGGCGAATCGTTTGAGGCAGAACTAGAATTGAAATTATTGGCTGATGTCGGTTTGGTGGGTTTTCCTAATGCCGGTAAGTCAACCTTTTTGAGTGTGGTGTCAAATGCTCGCCCTGAAATTGCAGATTATGAGTTCACTACGTTGACGCCGAATCTCGGCGTAGCTGATGTCGATGACAGTTCGCTTTTAATTGCTGATATTCCAGGGTTGATTGAAGGGGCTAGTGATGGTAAAGGACTGGGTGATGCCTTTTTGCGGCATATTGAGAGGACTGCCGTACTGCTCCATTTGGTGGACGCTTATAGTAACGACGTAGCTGAACGCTACCTGGCTATTCGCCGCGAACTCAAAAAGTACAGTGCCGAACTGGCGTCGCGTCCCGAGATAGTAGCTCTAACTAAATGCGAAGGATTAGACCAGGATATCATTCAAATGCAAATTGATGCTTTGCGAGCTGCTGCCAGCGAGGCCACACAGGTTTTCGCTATTTCTTCGGTATCGCATAAAGGTGTAATTGATGTATTGAGAGCTCTGCAGGTGCAAGTTGTAGCAACGCGCGCAGCTGAGAATGAGCAGCAGCAGACTGACGATTTGAATAACGATAAACTTGAGACAATCACTCTCAGTGGCAACGAGACGATTCCGAGCAGTTGGGAAGTTTCATACGATGCTGATAAGCAAATCTACCGCGTGTTTGGCGGCAAGATAGAAAAATTTGCTCGCCGCACTAACTTTGATCAGTTTGAAAGCGTCAATCGTTTACGCGATATCATGCGCCGTTATGGTATCGCGCACGAGCTAATGCGCCAAGGCGCTACTGGTGATAGCTTGGTGCAGATTGGCGAATCGACACCGTTTACGCTGGTTGAGCAGTAGATTTGGGTGTCATCTCGTAGCTTTGCTATACTATAGTTATGGCACAAACATTTTTCTTCTATGACCTAGAAATCAGCGGATTAAATCCGCGGCAAGACCGCATCATGCAGTTTGCTGGGCAGCGGACGGACATGAATCTCGAGCCGATTGGTGAGCCATATAACTTGCTGGTGACGCTGAATGATGATACGTTGCCAAGTCCTGACGCGCTGATGGTAACCGGTATCACGCCGCAAAAAACGGTCGAGGAGGGCTACAGCGAGGCACAGTTTGCCCGGATGTTGAGTGAGGAAATTTTTACGCCTGAGACTATTGCGGTTGGTTTTAATAATATTCGGTTTGACGACGAATTTATTCGCCATTTGTTGTGGCGTAATTTTCATGATCCGTACGAGTGGAGCTGGAAGGACGGCCGCTCGCGTTGGGATTTGCTGGATGTGGTGCGGTTGACGCGGGCGCTCAGGCCGGAAGGAATCAATTGGCCGCTTGATGACAAAGGTGAGCCAAGTAACCGTCTGGAGCTAATCACCAGCGCCAACGGTATAGCACATGAAAACGCTCACGATGCTTTGGCGGACGTGATAGCGTTGATTGCCGTGACGAAATTGATCAAGCAAAAGCAGCCGCAACTGTATGATTATTTACTGAAAATGCGCGATAAAAAAGTAGTTCAGCAACTGGTCAATGTGGACGACAAAAAACCGTTTGTCTATGCCAGTGGGCGTTACGATAAAGAATTTGCCAAAACCACGGTAGCCTTTCCACTGACGACCAGTCGAAACGGCGGCGTGGTTGTCTATGATCTGCGCTATGATCCGACGCCGTTTGTTGGGCTGAGCGCGGAGGAATTGTCGGCAAAAATCTTTGCTTCGTGGGAGGAGCGGCAAGCTGAGGATTTCGTTAAATTACCGGTAAAAGAATTACAATATAACCGCTGTCCGGCGGTGGCGCCGCTGGGTGTGTTAGAACAAGGCGATGGCTGGCAGAAGATTTCGCTTGATCTAAAGACAGTGCAGAAACATCAAAATATTTTACTGAATCACCCGGACTTTGCCGAAAAATTACGGACTATTTTTGAAAACAAGCCAGCCTTCAAGAAACTGCCCGATCCGGAAGCGCAATTGTATGACGGCTTTTTGAACGACCGTGATCGTATCCGTGTCGAGGCGGTGCGTAATGCTGATGAGCGCGAGCTGGCTGATTTTCATCCAGAATTTCAGGACGAGCGTTTAGCGCCGCTATTGCTACACTACAAAGCGCGTAATTTTCCGCGCTCACTCAGTGAAGATGATCTGGCGCAATGGGAAGCCTGGCGAGCTCAGCGCTTGCAGGCGCAACTACCGCAATTTATGGCGTCTCTGCAGCGGTTAGCGCCGACAGCGACTGATGAGCAGCAGTTTATATTGCAAGAATTGCAATTGTGGGCTGAGTCTACATTACCAGCTAGCGATTAGATTTTTCGCGTGCCAGCTGCTATTCTTTTGGAGGTAAAGGACGTTGAATAGTATTTTCTATGTAGGTGAATATGTTTATGACTATCATTGCGTATAGTAATAACATAACCCAGTATGGTACTGATATGTGTGTACCAGGTATAGCGCCGACTAGTACGAAATTCATTAGCGAATCATAAATGTCGTGGCGCAGCAAAAATAGAGGTACACCGATAAGACACGCCAATACAACACGAATCTTGATGCTGAGGACAGCGAATAGTTCAATTAATGCTCTCATTTGACTATACTATAGCAAATATACTATAGTATGTGCAACGATAAGCGCGATACAGTTTTAGTTTATTTGGATGGTATTTTAAGTGTAATACGTGCACAGATGTTTTGCGGTAATGGATTTTTTTACCGAAAAATGCTAAAATAAGTAGTCATGTCAGATAGTATCAAGATCACCGGTGCACGCCAGAATAACTTAAAAAACGTGAGTTTGGAAATTCCACGCGATAGGTTTGTGGTGGTAACAGGACTTAGCGGCAGCGGTAAATCAAGCCTGGTTTTCGATACTATCTATGCCGAAGGGCAACGGCGGTATGTTGAAAGCTTGAGCAGTTATGCGCGGCAATTCTTGGGTATCATGGACAAGCCAGATGTTGACTCAATTGATGGATTGAGCCCGGCAATTTCAATAGATCAAAAATCAACCAGTCGTAATCCGCGTTCAACGGTTGCCACGGTAACAGAAATTTACGACTATTTACGCTTGTTGTTCGCGCGTGTTGGCGTACCTCATTGTCCGGCACTTTTGCCAGATGGTAAGCGCTGCGGCAAGCCAGTGCAACGACGAACAGCACAATCAATCATTGATGAAATCATGAAATTGCCTGAAGGTGCAAAATTAATGATCCTGGCACCGATTGTTAACCAGAAAAAAGGCGAGTTTCAGCATATTCCTGAACAGTATATGCGCAGCGGCTTTGCTCGAGCGCGAGTGGACGGCGTAATTTATGCACTAGATGAGTTTCCAGAATTACAAAAAAACTATAAGCACGACATCGAACTGGTCGTTGACCGCTTGGTGATGCGTCCAGACATGATTTCGCGCGTATCGCAATCGGTCGAACAATCGTTAGAATTGGCTGGCGGTATAGTCCAAGTGTTGAATGCGGATAGCGGCGAGATTTTGACTTATAGCCAACGCTATGCCTGTGTAGATCACCCGGGCGAGGAGATCCCTGAATTGGAGCCGCGGTTATTCAGTTTTAACGCGCCGCAAGGTGCTTGTCCGGTATGTACGGGGCTGGGCACACGAATGGAGATTGATCCTAGCTTGGTTTTTAACAAAAACTTGACGATTGCCGAAGGTGCGATTCGTCCGTTTAATCGTTTTAGTGTTGATGCTTGGTATATGAAACGGCTTGAAGCGGTAGCGGCTGAACATGGTTTTAGCCTACACGTACCAGTGCGCGAACTAAGCGACGATGTGCGGAAATTATTGATGTATGGTACAGGCGAGCAAAAATATCGCGTTGAGCTAGGTAATGGCCGGCACTATGATTCAACCTTTGAAGGGATTATTCCAAATCTCGAGCGTCGTCACCGCGAAACTGATAGCGACTTCATGCGCAAAGATATTGAGCGATTTATGCGTGAACGCAAATGCACAGCCTGCAAAGGCGCTCGCCTTAAACCGGTAGTCTTAGCGGTGACAGTCAGCGGCTTGTCGATTATGGATATTTGTAATTTAGATGTCGAGAATGCCTTAGATGTCTTTAGCCAGCTGAAATTTGACGACAACGAAATGAAGATTGTCAAGCTAGTGGTTAAAGAGATTAACGCTCGTCTGGGATTTATGAATAACGTAGGGTTGAATTATCTAGAACTGGGGCGAGCTGCTAATACTTTGAGCGGCGGCGAGGCGCAACGGATTCGTCTAGCGACACAGATTGGCTCTGGGCTGCAAGGGGTGCTATATGTGTTAGACGAACCGTCAATCGGCTTGCATCAGCGCGACAATGATCGATTGATCAAAACGCTCAAGCATTTGCGCGATCTGGGCAATACCGTATTGGTTGTTGAACATGACGAAGAGACGATCGCTGCAGCTGATTTTTTGGTGGATGTGGGCCCAGGTGCTGGCGTACATGGTGGCGAGATTGTAGCCGCTGGTACGCCAGCCGAGGTGGCACAGAATCCGGCCAGTATTACTGGACGATATTTATCTGGAGCAGAGAAAATATCGGTGCCTAAGAAACGTCGTGCGGTCGAGAAAGATCGCAAACTTGTCGTTCGCGGTGCTAAGGAGAATAACCTCAAAAATATTGATGTCGAGTTTCCGTTGGGTGTAATGACACTAGTGACTGGCGTTAGCGGTAGCGGCAAATCGACACTAGTTAATGACATTGTAGCCAATGAATTGACGGCGCGTCTGCATAGAGCGCAGACTGTGCCCGGCGATCATGATAGGATTGACGGTGTCAAGCAATTAGATAAAGCTATCGTCATTGATCAGTCGGCGATAGGCCGCACGCCGCGTTCTAATCCAGCAACTTATACAGGCGTGTTCACGCAGATTCGCGCACTGTTTGCTAATACTCCCGAGGCTAATATTCGCGGTTACAAAGCAGGGCGTTTTAGTTTCAATGTCAAGGGCGGCCGCTGCGAGAATTGTCAAGGCGACGGTGTGATAAAGATTGAAATGCATTTCTTGCCGGATGTCTATATACAATGTCCAGAATGTCATGGTAAGCGCTACAATCGTGAAGCGCTAGAGATTAAATATAAAGGCAAAGCCATTAGCGATATTCTAGAAATGACGGTCGAGCAAGCCTGCGAGTTCTTTACTAATATTCCAGCTATCTCCCGCAAGCTCGAGACAATTAACGAAGTTGGTTTGGGCTATGTGAAGCTTGGGCAGCCAGCGACGCCGTTCTCTGGCGGTGAAGCGCAGCGCATTAAATTGGCGGCAGAGCTATCGCGTCGTTCAACTGGAAAAACACTTTATATACTCGACGAGCCAACGACTGGCTTGCATACTGCTGATGTGCGCAAATTACTCGAGATTTTACAAAAATTAGTCGATGGCGGCAACAGTATGATAATCATTGAGCATAATCTGGAAGTCATTAAATGCGCTGATTGGATTATTGATATGGGTCCAGAGGGTGGACAGGGTGGTGGCAGAGTGGTTGCTGCTGGCACGCCAGAAGACGTCGCAAACAATCCAGAAAGTCAAACTGGGAAATACTTACAGAAGCTGTTATAAACGATAATCTTTGCAAAAACTAAAAGACTAATCCCAGACGAAAGATTCGGTGCGGATTTGCGTTATTTTTTCCGTTTGGACGTCTTGGCTTTTGAGAATAAGACTTGGAACTGTTTTTTGAGAGCCGCGCGGTTTGATGGTTTCTTGAGCGCGTGAATAATCATCGGCGAGACAGAGAGGAATACGATTATAAGCGCAGCAACCTCGATGTTAACACCTGCTTTGGTAAGTAATTCACCGGCGTAATAACCTAGATAAACGAACAGTGATGACCACAAGAATCCGCCGATAATGTTAAAAACCAAAAATGTTTTGTAATGCATTTTGCTGGCGCCAGCAACGATTGGCGCAAATGTGCGGACGATCGGCGCAAAACGAGCCAACACGATAGTAATTGAACCGTGCTTGTCGTAGAATTTTTCAGTTTGCTCTAAATATTTTTTCTTGAAAAAACGCGAATTTTCTTTTTCAAATAATTTGCGGCCGACCTTATGTCCAAAACTATAGCCAACACTATCGCCTAACACGGCTGCCAAAAATATCAGGATAGCGAATAGATGAATATCAATTGGCAAAATATGCTGTTGTACCATATAAGCTGCCGTAAATAGCAAGCTGTCGCCTGGAAATATGAAGCCGATTAATAAACCCGACTCAGCGAAAACTACCAATAAGATAATTGGCACGCCGAGATGAATAATCAAATTAATAAAGGCTTCCATGCTAGAGCTGATTATAGCACAGATTTCTAGCACCAGCTAATGGAATAGGTTTGGGTCTAAAAATTTATTGTCGAAACGAATCGGGTATATCGTGAATTACCAGCTTGGTTAGAATCATTATCATAAACATGTTATAATAGAGAAGTAATAGTAAACCTCCGAAAAGGTATCTAACGAAAGGAAGAGAGAAATGGGAGAAAAAATTACTCTGAAGATTGCTAAGCGCGAAGTGCTTGGCAAAAAAGTTAAGACGCTACGTCGCCAAGGAATTACGCCAGGCGTGGTTTACGGTGCGGGTATGGAAGCGGTGCCGATTCAGGCTGAAGCTGGCGAAGTGCTGCGCGTCTATAAGTTAGCTGGCAAGCATACGCCCGTCCAGTTGCTAGGCAGCGAGCGGCGCATAGCGATGATTAAGGATGTTGAATCATATCCGACTAGGTCAAATGCTCTTCGTCATATTTCTTTTCACGCAGTCCGTGCTGATGAGCCAGTAATTGCCGAGGTGCCGATTCGTTTGAGCGGTACAGGAGAATCCGAGGCGGAGCGTGCCGGCTTGGTAGTGCTGCAAGCGCTTGAGAAGATCAAGGTCAAGGCTTTGCCGATGGATCTACCAGAAGTATTGGAAGCGCCGACGAGCGGTCTTGTTAAAGAAGGCGACCGCGTGACCGTGGGCGATATTGTTTTGCCGGATGGTGTTGAGCTGGTCGATAGCGACGACGGCCGCGAAGGCACGGCTGACGACGATACTACCGTAAAAGATTTGGTTGTGGCAAACGTCTATGAGCCGAGCGCTCTAGCAGCTGCCAACGATGCGGCGGCCGGCGAAGCTGAGTCCGCTGACGCCGAACAAGTCGAAGTTACGGGAGAAGCTGAAAAGACTGAAGCGTCGGAATAGTTTGGTCTTAGATTATCAAAAAACACCGTCATGATTTGGCGGTGTTTTTCTATTGCTGCTATAGTCGTAAACTCTAGAAATTACTCCTCGATGAATCCGCCTGATTGCCGTGCCCACAACTTAGCGTAAACGCCGCGTTTTTTGGCAAGCAATTGATCGTGCGAACCGTCTTCGACGATACGTCCGTTTTCCAGGACGATGATACGGTCGAGCTTAGCGATGGTCGATAAGCGGTGGGCGATGACAATTGACGTTCGGTTTTTCATCAACGTTTCCAGCGACTTTTGGATTAGTGCTTCTGATTCTGAGTCTAATGCTGATGTCGCCTCGTCAAGGACTAGAATTGGCGCATCTTTCAAA
>JABCOE020000009.1 GCA_013333795.2 Candidatus Saccharimonadota bacterium
GACTAACCAAGATACGGCGGCCCTTGGAATAGCCAATATTGCTTCAGCTCTATTCCACGGCTATACCGTTAGCGCCTCGCCGCCACGCAGCCAATTAGCCGACTCGCTGGGTATGCGTTCGCAATTGAGCGGTATTGCTGCCAGCTTAGCAATGATGGTGTTGATCATTTTTGGAGGTACTTTGTTACACTACGTGCCGCTAGCAGCACTAGCAGCGATAGTTTGTACGGCAGGTTTACGCTTGATTCGTTTTCGTGAATTGCACTATTTGTGGGCTGTCCATCATGAGGAGTTTATGATCGCGCTAGTTGCTCTAGCTTGTACGGTACTATTCGGCGTACAGTTAGGTATTTTAGTAGCGGTAGCAGCCTCGCTGATGGAACGATTACGCCGGCAGTACCACCCTGATGACGCTGTGCTGCTGCGCGATGGCGAGCTGTCATCATGGGCGGCTGATCGGGTAAAAGATAAGATAGACTCTTTGCCAAAAGATACATTAGTTTATGCTTTCGGCGAATCGCTTTTTTTCGAGAATATTAATTATTTCGCTGAACGGTTACGGCGAGCTATTCATCGCGCTAAACATCCAGTAACATATGTAGTAATTGACGCCGGAGCAATTGACGACATCGACTATACAGCGGTTGAAGCGCTCAAACGTTTGTACCGCGAGTTTTGCGAAGATGGTATCGCGATTGCTTTTGCGCACGTGTCACCGGGATTGCGCAGCCAGTTTGATATCTATGGCATTACCGATATAATTGGCAGCCGCAACATTTACACAACATTGTCTCTGGCATTGGCGCATCAGAAACAAGCTTCGGCAATTGAAATGATCAGAGACCTTAAACTCGCTAGCGATTCGTATATCGTGGTCGGCGGCGCCGTACTTGATATGATGCATTTGCGCGATACACCTAATGTTGATTTAGTAGTATCGCGCGAAGTTTATGACCGTTTCGCGAGTAAGAAACATTGGCGCGAGGTGACACTAACTAGCGGCAAGCGAATTTTGGTACATGAACAATACAATCTGCTAAAAAGTTGGATGGGTAATTCCTTGACAGCATTACAGCGAGATATGCAAACCATCGATGGAATACCCGTGGTCTCGACCGACCGGCTGATTGCTGCCAAACGAAAGATGGCTCGTCGTAAAGATTTAGCTGATTTAGAGCTATTGCGTGGACATATCAAGCGCCGGAATTAATTAGCGAACTTTTTGTTTTTCTTGAGCGGCCGTTTAAGACGCTTGGTAATTCGCTGAAGATTCGGTCGCTTACCAAAGAACTTTCGCCCTACCCATTTATGCAATTCAATCAAGATAATAGGTATGATGAGCGCGGAGATGGTCACCAAGAGAAGATGTATGTTACTTACTGGCGTAATATGCAGCAACCGTCCAAGCGGTGTAGCTAGGGCGGCAATCTGCAGTGTGACAGCGATGATTAGTCCAACAATGAAAGGTGCGTTCTGCTTGCGTAGACGACCGATCAATGATTCGTAATCACTGCGCGCCTCGATAGCGCTAGCCCACTGTGCGGTTACCAGCGAGCAAAAAGCAATTGTCCGAGCATAATCAGCACCAAAGCGTTGATTGAAATAGATATAGAATCCCAGCGTCATTGATGACATAATTATAGCAATCAACAATATTCGTGAAGTCATAAATTTACTGAGCAGCGGCGCGTTAGCGCGTTTTGGCTTCTCTAGCATATTACGAGGCTCGCCCGGCTCCAATCCGATCGGAATTACCATGGCGCTATCAGTGACTAAATTAACCCATAAAATCTGCACAGGCGCCAGCGGCAGCGGTAGACCAGAAATCAATGCACCCAGCGATACGATAACCTCGCCGAGATTAGTAGCTAACAGATACGTTACCATGCGCTTAATATTGGCGTAAACAGTTCTACCCTCGTGGATAGCCGAAACAATTGAGCGAAAATTATTATCAAGCAAGATGATATCGCCCGCGTCCTTGGCAATTTGTGCCCCTGCCCCCATAGCGACACCAACATGAGCATTAGTCAGCGCCGGAATGTCATTGACACCGTCGCCAGTCATGGCAGTGATATTATCGCGCTTAAGCACTTCAAGGATGCGATGCTTATGCTCGGGCAAAACGCGCGCGCAAACACGGATAGTACGCAGCCTTTCAGCTAGTTCGTCGTCAGATAATGTAATAATCTGCCGGCTATCAAATACTTGGTTGCGATGCTCGACTAGGCCAAGCTGCTTACCGATATGATAAGCCGTCTCGAAGTGGTCGCCGGTGACCATGCGTACGCTGATGCCAGCGGCTTGCGCGCGAGCAATGGCGCCTTTGGCTTCTGGCCGCAGTGTATCTGCCACACCTACAAAACCATCAAAAACCAGCGGCGTATTATCCGGAATGTTTTCAAGCGAATCAATTGGTTTACTGAGCGACGCATGCGCTAGCGCAATTAACCGGAAACCAAGTCCAGTCAGATGATGCAATTCAACTAAAGCTTTCTCGCGTTCGCCTTCGGTGATATCGCAATGGTCAACGATTTTCTCTGGCGCACCTTTGACAGCTAGAGCATACTTAGCGCCATCATGTCGCAAATTGCCGCTCATTGCCATTGAATGCTCAAATGTAAATTCCCGCAAAGGCTGGCCAAGTTTGGGAGCCGTTTCGGACGAATTAATAAACGAAGCAAAAGCTTTATCAAGTGGATCGGCAGTTTTTCTCTGGCCTAGCAGCGTGCTAGCAGCGAGTGTCTGCAAAACGCGTTTTTCGTTGTGGCGCGGGTGCCAAATTTCTTGAACAGATAATTTGTTGCGTGTTAGCGTGCCGGTTTTATCAGTAGCGATAGTCGTGATAGCACCGATTGACTCGATTGAGCCCATAGTCCGTACCAATGCTTTGCGGCGAGCCATCCGACGCATCGCTAATACCAAGATAACTGAGATGGCGATTGGTAAGTTCTCGGGTACTGCACTAACACTGAGAGCAATCACAAAGCGCAAAGCTTCGCTCCACTCAACACCGCGAGCTAGCGCCAACCAAAAAGCAAATAAAGCAATGCCCAAGATAACAGCCACTATACGCGTGATAAGCCTATCGATTTTCTGCTGTACAGGATTGACATTATGGTCACCAGACGATAAATCGCTCAAACGACCAAACTCGGTATCGTTAGCAGTAGCGGTTACTATAGCCATGGCAGTACCGCCAACGACAAATGAGCCTTGAAAAACCATGTTGGATTGTTCGTAAATTTCGCGGTCGCTCGGCAGGACAGCGCAAGTTTTTTCGATTGGTAGCGATTCGCCAGTTAATTGCGATTCATCAACACGAAAAGAGCGCGCCTCTAGCATGCGGGCATCAGCAGGAATTTTATCGCCCTCATCAAGGATTATCACGTCGCCTGGAACTAACAGTGTCGCAGCAATCATCTCACGCCGCCCTTTTCGCAGTACCTCGACTTCAGCCACAGACTGTTTTTGCAGCGATCGCAAAATCCGCTCAGTCGAAAACCGTTGCACATAATAAATAATCGCGTTCACCGCCATGATAAAAATAATCAACCCAGCATCAAAATACGACTTGTGCCACAAACTAACAATTGCCGCCACTATCAGCACTGCCATAAAAACCGACTTGAACGGCTCAATAATTTTACGCCAAAGCGGGTCAGCCTTAACTTTGATCGTGTTTAAGCCGTAGTGACGTAACCGTTCATCGCTCTCAATATCAGATAAGCCTTTGGTGGTTGATTCAAGTTCAACTAGTGTTTCTTTAATGGTTTTATCGTAAAAAGCCATAAGCACATTATAACAAATTTTAGTTTTTAACAATAAAGCGCTATACTGAAAATATGAAGGTTAAAATCGAGATAGACACTATAACATTCGTACGTTTTTGGCTGGTAGTAATCGGCTTTGGACTAGCAGGCTTATTAATTTGGAATGCTCGTACAGGGTTAGTAATTATTGGAGCGGCAGCATTCTTAGCACTAGCTCTCAATGGGCCAGTCAGCTGGTTGGCTAATAAGCTACCCAACCGCAGCCGAACCCTCAGTACAGCTATCGCTTTTATCGTTATTGTAGCAATACTAGCGGCAATTCTGTTTTTGGCAGTGCCGCCAATAGTTCAGCAAACAATTAGCTTTTTACAAACTCTACCCGATACGATACGAACAATGTCGGCGCAATGGAAGGGTTTTGGTGCTATAGTATCGCGTTATCATCTAGAATCGCAGATTGATCAAATGGTTGTTTCAATACAAGGAAATGCAACGTCGTGGCTGGCAAACTTTGGACAGAACTTTCTCAGCGGCGTCGGAACAACAATGTCGCTAATCACCGAGGCCTCGCTAGCGCTAGTTCTAACATTCCTAATGCTAGTCGAAGGACCGCGCTGGTCACGATACTTCTGGGGATTATATAGCAACGACAAGCGAATGCAGCACCATCGAATCATCTTCCGGCGGATGAATGCAGTAATCTCTGGATATGTAAGCGGACAATTGATCGTTTCGGGTTTAGATGGTGCTTTTGCCGGCTTAACAGTATTTATCTTGAGTCAAGTTTTTCCAGCAGTACCAGCAAACATTGCTTTGCCAACGATTGCTATCATGTTTATCTTGTCGCTGATCCCAATGTTCGGCGCAGGAATTGGCGGCATTATCGTCTTTGCATTACTGGCAATTAATAGTATGCCAGCAGCGATAGCTTTTGGTGTTTACTTCATCATTTATCAACAGATTGAGAACAATGTAATTTCGCCAACTATTCAATCCAAGCGTATTGAACTTTCGCCGCTAATGGTTTTGATGGCGGTAACTATAGGACTGTACATGTTCGGTATGGTTGGCGGTATTATCTCGATACCGATAGCTGGCTGTGCCAAAGTGCTTGCAACTGAATATATCAAGGTCGAACGCCGCGAAGAACCAACTGCCAAACCAACAAAGCTTGCTCGCCTGCTCAAGCGTGTTCGCCGCGAAAAAAGTAAACCAGAGGCAGCTAAATCAGAAGCTGAAGCCTAGTAAAGGATTGGCCTAGCCAGCTCACGCCATTCAAAAAAATTTTTTAAACACTTGAGTCTACTCTGGGTTTTCGTCAGCGTACGCCCATAAAGTATCGTGTGCAGTATCTTTGACAACTACGCCGTATTCATTGAGCAGCTCGTCGCGCAATTCATCGGAATTTACCCAATTCTTGTTATCGCGAGCGCGGCGGCGTTCTACCAATAACCGCTTACATTCATCATCAATATCGGGAGTTGAGTCCAACAGCTCAAGCCCCAATGCCGCATCAACAAACTCTAAAAATTCGATTAATCCAGCTCGATAGATTTTCTGCAGTGGTTGTTTGTCGAGTTCAGTTAAGGCTTTATCGACAATAGCTAGCGCCCGTGGCGTTTCTAAGTTATCGTTTAATGCGTCTTTGACAGCGCCGATAGCCGCGCTTGGCGAGAAATCATGTCGTAGATCGTTGTTCTCGGTATCACTATGTAAGCGATCGTGAACTTGATGTCGTAGACAAGCCACGTCGCGCCAATGTTGCAGCCGGTTGTGCGCTGCCTGCAAATTCTCGAATGAAAAATTACCTTCGTTAGAATAATGTCCCTGCAAAATAAACATTCGCAAATCCATCGCCGAGAAACCACGCTGCTTTAGATCATCAAGCGTGTAGCCATTACCGAGAGATTTGCTGATTTTACCGCCATTAATCTTCAGGTGATTGCAGTGCAGCCAAAAGTTCGCAAACCTTTGGCCAGTTGCCGCTTCGCTCTGGGCGATTTCGTTAGTGTGATGCACTGGGATGTGATCAATTCCGCCAGTATGAACATCAATTGTCTTGCCGAGCAAACTCATGGCGATAGCCGAGCATTCCAAGTGCCAACCACGAAAGCCCATGACTGGCTTGTTATCTTCTGGTGGCGTATCTAGCAAATCAGCAGGCGTCTCCCACTCCATATCGCGCACTTTACCTTTCTCGGTAAATTTCCAGAGCGCGAAATCCCACGGTTGACGCTTCTCACTATTAGCATCGACGCGAGCACCAGCTTTTTGGGCGCTCAAATCAAGCTGTGCAAAGTCAGCGTAACGCGGAAAAGTACTGGTATCAAAATAGATGCCGTCGCTGGTTTGATAGGTGCAGCCGCGCTGTTTAAGAGCCCGCAGTAAAGAAATCTGCTGCGAAATGTAATCAGTTGCCTTGGCTATATGTGTCGGCGGAATAAGATTGAGTGCTTTCATGCCGTCAAGAAAATGTTGCGTGTAGTATTCAGCGATTTCCCAAGCAGTTTTTCCATCGCGACGAGCGCCCTTTTCAAGCTTATCCTCGCCTTCGTCCGCATCACTAACCAAATGCCCAACATCGGTTATATTCATCACGCGATCAACCGTATAGCCGTCAATTTGCAATGTCCGAACTAGCGTATCCCAATAGACGTAGGCTGCCCAGTTACCGACATGCAAATCATCGTAGACAGTCGGTCCGCAAGTATATAAAGTCACTTTATCAGACGATAGCGGAGTAAAATCATCAAGCCGACGCGTCAGAGTGTTGTGGAGTCGTATCATTAATTATATTTTACGTCAAAAATGAGTATTTTTGAAGAGCGCTATTTATTCTAACCATTGCTTAAGTACTACCGCCTGGTTAAACTCCACATCCTTAGCGCTATACAATAGCGTAACGGTTGGATGATTAGGCCAGTCATCTCTCGCCTTGATAGCGGCAGGATTTTCATCTAACTCTTTTGTGTAACGTTCTGAAAATTCTGTAAATTTTTCTGGATCATGATTAAACCATTGGCGCAGCTCATCGGTTGGCGCGATTTCTTTAGCCCACTCGTCTAGCGCCGCTCGTTCTTTACTTATACCGCGCGGCCATAATCGGTCAACTAGCACGCGGTAGCCATCGTCCGATTCTGGCGATTCGTAAATTCGTTTAATTTTATAAACTGTCATGACAATACCTCCTTAACTATCGTTTGTAGAACTGAAATAACGTCTGATTCAAACCAGGAATTACGTTTGCGCCAACCAATATTGAGCGGCGATGGATGAACCAATGGAAAATAATCTGGCAAATACATATTAAAGTCCGCCACAGTTGCTGTCAAATTATGCTTGGCGCGGTGATCAAGATAATATTTTTGCGCATACGAACCAACCAAAATCGTCAGATGTACATTTGGCATCTGTGCCAATAAGTGCGGGTGCCATTTCTTAGCAAAATCCAAGCGCGGCGGCAAATCGCCATGTGTACCTCTGCCTGGATAATAAAAATCTATCGGCATCAACGCAAATAGATCGGGATCGTAAAACTGCTCATCCGTTACGTTCAGCCATTGCCGAAGCAAACGACCGCTAGCATCATTCCATGGCTTTAGTGTCTGCTGAGCAATTCGACCTGGCGCCTGCCCGACCAGTACAATTCGCGAACTTACTGAGGCAGAATACACAGGCGACCAACCTCTATTGGCAAAATCAGCATTCATTGGATCGGTTGCGATTTGGTCATATAAAAGCGGTTTAGAGTGCAGTATCATTGCAGTTATACCTTTAACTTAGTCGTTCTCGGTACGGCGTGCAACTTCTGCGAGCACTGTCTCGAGCGAGAGCGGATAACCAACTCTAATCACTTCGCCACTATCAGTGACAACCCAAGGAGCTTCACCCATTGCTATGGAATTTTTATCAAATTTACGTATAATCCAGCAGTTTTTAGATCGTTCAATTTTATAAGTGTCGCGTGAATCACCAGAAGTTTTTTCAAAAGCTTCCCATGCATTATCTTTAGGCAATTTAGATTGACTCATGTAATATATCCTTTCGTAGATTACTTAATATCTTATATTAGCATTAATAGTTTATACATTGGTATATTATTACCTCAGATTCATTGAATAAACCTAAATAGCTAGCTAGCAATACCACCAAGAACGTTTACAAAACTCATAATTTAGTTTTGTAAATGATTAACAATAAGCTATGATGCGATAAATATATCGATCAATCTTCGTACAAAAAGTTTTGATAAATTATTATTCTGCGACAACATATTAATCAGCATTTTCTCTAGCTTTTTCCAACACATCAATTAGTGTCTGTTTTGACTTCATACCGATCAGCTCAGCAACTTCCTCGCCAGCAACAAAAATCTTCATATTTGGGATGCCCTGCACGCGGTAGTGCATAGCCAGTTCTTTGTTGTCATTACTAGCATCAGTGTCAATTTTAACGATATCAAAATCTGTCTCGTCAGCGATCTGCTGCAATATCGGCGCCATCGCTCGGCATGGCGGACACCATGGCGCCCAAAAATCGACCAAGACCGGACGCTTGCTTTTTAGCACTTTTTCTTCAAACTCTTGTTTAGTTGTAATACTAATTAATGCCATAATTCCTCCTTCTATTTTTACATTGTTGACATACTCCAGTAATGACTAAAGGGCCGTCGAAACAGCAGCCATCAAGCTGGCGCTCGATCTGGCAACGCACTGAATCAGGAACTTTAATATCCTGTAAACTATCGCACTCGCTGCATATAAAATGATCGTGTGATTCCGGTGAAAAGTCGTACCGCAAACAGCCCTGTCTTGACGCGGGTGCCAGTCCAATAACGCCATCACTCTGCAGACGTTGCGTAATACGATGTACCGTAGTATCGCTAACATTTGAATACAACTCTCGCAACCGGCTAGCAATCTCGGCATTAGTAGCATGCTGCAACTGGCATAAAATCGATAGTATACTATCAGTATATTTCGTGATTCTTCGACTAACTATTTGTGTCATATTTTTATTGTAAATGATTTACAATAAAAATACAATGCTTTTTTACAAAACTTATCATGCTACACTTCTTGGTCATGATTTTCAACAATTAAATTACTGATCAGACCAGGCTATTTTCGCCCGCCACCTAAATTAATTTTACTAGCAAGAACTCTACTAAACTTCAAGCTACAAAATCGCGTCAAAAACACCAAAAGTTTATTCGGCCAACCAACTACGTACACTGCTTTGTTATTCATAATAGCGCGATAACTTTTCGCGGCAACTACTTCTGGTGTATAAACTCTAAGCTTAGTGAACATCGCCGAGTTTATCATATGAGCATTTCTTTCAAAGTTAGTCGCTACCGGACCTGGGCAAATCGCTGTCACCGACACGCCAGAACTTTTCATTTCTTCATGCAAAGCTTCAGAAAACGAGCGAACAAAAGCTTTCGACGCATAATACATCGCCATGTACGGCCCAGCTTGAAACGAGGCAATCGATGCAATATTAACAATCTTACCCTCACCGCGACGATCCATATCTTTACCAAATAGATATGATAACTGCATCACGGCCAGCATATTAACGTTAGCGAGCCCTTTCTGGCGCTGCCAATCGACATCAACATAGCGGCCAAACGAACCAAACCCGGCATTATTAATTAAGATATCTATATTAATGCCTTTATGTTTAATCTCGTCATAAACTTCTTGAGCGCTATCCTCAGCACTCAAATCTTTAACTATGTAGACCATTTCAACGCCAAACTGGCGCTCTAACTCCTGTTTTTGCTGCTGCAATAGAACTTCGTTACGCGCAACAGCAACGATATTATAACCATTTTGCGCAAATAGACGAGCAAATTCTCTACCCAAGCCGCTCGTAGTGCCTGTTATTAAAACATACGAAACTGTTCGTTCTTGACTCATAACAAGATTATACCTTATAATTGGTTAATCTATGAACTCGAGCCAAAAGAGTTCCTCTAAATCTCGCGTTTGAATCACCTTATCAATGATCGAACTGCTCACAATATAAATTGCACAAGAGAGGAGATACTTTTGAAAAATAAAATTAACGATAAAGAAATTTTACGCCTATTCTGGCAAGTATCTGTACCCTACAAGCGCCGCAGGAATCTAGCGATATTTTTTGCAATTACTACAATCGTTATCTCTATTTTTGTCGGCCCGCTTGTTATCGCAGAGCTGCTTAATATTATCCAGCACAACCAGCTGCAAACTGCTAACAATTTATGGACGCTAATTGTTCTATATGGTGTTAGCGAACTGTGTTCAACGGTGATTGGCTGGCGCTTAGTATTGTATCTCACTTGGACGCTCGAGACTGCATTGCAACGCGATTTATACTCGCGCTGCTTTAGCAAATTAACTAATCAAACAATGTTTTTCCATGCTAATAAATTTGGCGGCTCACTTGTCAGTCAAACCAATAAGCTAAACGGCGCGGTTGAGCGTTTTTGGGATACAATTTTCTGGTCGATTTTGCCATTAGCTATATCTTTAATTGGATCAATAATTATCTTATCGACATTAATTTGGCAATATGCTTTATTCCTGTTTGTCTTTTCAATTATTTTTAGTATTGCCGTCTATTTTGGCTCTAGGCCAATGGCCAAATTGAGCGAAAAAGAGGCTAAAGCCAGCAATAAAGTTAGCGGCCAATTAGCCGACATGGTTTCAAATATTCTGGCGGTTAAATCATCTGGCGCTGAATCGCTAGAGCAAAAGCGCTTTTCAAAAACGGTTGGTTCATGGCGCAAAGCTAGCTTGGGCACGATGCGCGGTTTCCTGAAAGTTAGCACCGTTTATTCGACCATCAACACAATTATCAAAATTGGCGCAATTGCTTTTGCAGTATACGCCGCTCAGCACAATTTAGTATCAGTAGCATCAGTTTACTTAATCATAACGTATACAGGCAGCGTGGCGCACGAGTTGTGGAACATGAATGGCATCATGCGCAGTTACAATCGTATTATTGGCGATGCTCACGAAATGGTAGAAATCCTTAAAACACCAACAACGCTAGTTGTTCGCAGCGACAAAAAACTAAAAATTAAACGCGGCGGCATTGTCATGGACAACGTAACCTTTACGCACGACGAAGGCCAAGGCGACACTCTGTTTCATGATTTCTCGCTCAATATTCAGCCAGGTGAAAAAATTGGCTTAGTCGGATCAAGCGGGTCTGGCAAAACTACCCTCACCAAATTATTGTTACGGTTTGCCGATATTGACTCAGGAGAGATTGCCATTGATACACAAAACATCGCCGAAGTTACCCAGGCAAGCCTGCGCCAGCAAATCGCCTATGTGCCGCAAGAGCCTCTGCTATTTCATCGCTCCGTCCGCGAGAATATCGCCTACAGCCGACCTGACGCGACTGATGCCGAAATTGAAAAAGCTGCTAAGAAGGCTGGCGCTTACGACTTCATCGTCAAATTGCAAGACGGTTTTGACACGCTAGTTGGTGAACGCGGCGTCAAACTTTCGGGCGGACAGCGACAGCGCATTGCCATTGCCAGAGCGATTTTGAAAGATGCGCCAATTCTAGTCC
>JABCOE020000010.1 GCA_013333795.2 Candidatus Saccharimonadota bacterium
CCGCACTCGTCGCAGCCGCCTGGGTGCGCTCGCCAGAGGGTGCGAATAGTAGTCTCGTCGGTGCCAGCTGGCGTGTCACCGCCAACTTTTTGCTCGATGGCTTGTAATTCTAGATCATGAATATGTGCAAACGTTTGGTCTGGACGCAGATTGAACAGCGAGACTATTTCGTTGATTTCGTCTGGCGTCGGTACGTATTGTTCGCGACAGTTCATGCACAGTCGTCGTACTAAGCGCTGCCCAACGACCGCCTTGACTGTTGAAGCGATTAAGAATGGCTCGATACCCATATCCAATAAACGTGGTAGACAAGTCGCCGCATTGTTGGTGGGCAAGGTTGAAAATACCAAGTGCCCAGTCAGAGCCGCCTGTACGCCTAGGTTGGCTGTCTCGCCGTCGCGGATCTCGCCGACCATGATGATGTTCGGATCTTGGCGCAGCAGTGCTCGCAGCCCTGAGGCGAAAGTCATGCCAGCTTTGGCGTTGGTTTGGGTTTGGTTGACGCCGGGGATTTTGTATTCGACTGGATCCTCAATAGTCGAGATATTAACTTCCGGCGTGTTTAGCATAGATAGTACTGAAAATAAGGAAGTAGACTTGCCGCTACCAGTTGGTCCAGTTACTAGAATCATGCCATTTGGTTCGGCAATAGCGTTGTTTATGATGGCTAGCGATCTGCCCCAATAACCAAGTTGTTGCAACGTGATTGCTTGGTTGGACTCGTCGAGAATTCGCATGACAACTTTCTCGCCGTCGGTAATTGGCAGAGTGCTAACGCGCAAGGCGTATTGTTTGCCAGCAACTTTAATTTTGAAGCGGCCGTCTTGCGGCACGCGACGCTCGTCGATTTTTAGATTAGATAAAATTTTGATACGGCTAACCAATGCATTAAGGACGTTGCGCGGTAATTGGTTGACTTCTTTAAGTACGCCATCGATACGGTAGCGGACTTGCACGAAATTTTCCCGCGGCTCGATATGAATGTCGGATGCTTGCGAGCGGATGGCATACTCTAGGAGCAGATTAACAGTCTGAGCGATTGGCGAGTCTTCAGCAACGTCGGCTTCGGAAACTTTTTGATCCGAACCGTCGTCCTCGCGCTGCACATCGATAACCTCGTTGAGCTCTTGGTTGACATCGCCGCGGTAGTTCTCTAGACACTGCAAAATATTAGAATGCGGCGCAATATATATTTTGGTATTGCTGCCGATCTCTTTCTCGATGAAATTAGTGGCTAGCACGTCGTCTGGATCATCCATCGCCAAGTGCATAGTGCCATCTTCATCAATCTGAAAAACAACTGCATTGTACTGGCGGGCGATACGCTCTGGGATGCGGTTCAGTACCTCGCTCGGAATATTACGTGGATCGACCTCAATGTAAGGTATATCGGCGTACTGTGCAAAAAGCTTTGTCAAGTCGGTCTCAGACACAAGCTTTGAATCTAACACAATATCTTGCAGTGGTCGCGAAGAACGTTCCGCCTCTTCCATTAGCGGTTTGAGAGTTTCTTCGGTCGCAATATTATTACGCGTCAGAATCTTGACCAGAGTATTATTTAGGATCCTCATAATTCTTATGCTAATTGTAGCGCATTTTATTTAGAAAAGCTATCAATGCAGCGCAGATTGGTAAAGGATGGTCAAATCGAGTATAATAACAGAGATATGAAGCGAACTTTTAATATACAGGCGGCGCAACTTGCCGGCGAAAAAATTTCAGTTAGCGGCTGGGTGCACTCGCGCCGCGATCATGGCGGGCTAATTTTTGTTGATTTACGCGATCACACCAGTTTGTTGCAGCTAGTTTTTAATTCTGATAATCCGGAAGCATTTTCGCTTGCTGATGAGTTGCGCGATGAATTTGTCATTCGCGCCGAAGGCATGGTGCGCGAACGCGCGGCTGGACTAAAGAATGATAAAATTCCGACTGGCGCAGTTGAATTGGTGGTTGAGAAGTTGACGTTACTTAATCGCGCCGAGACCTTGCCAATCCAGCCCTTTGCCGAGGAAAACCAAGCGGGCGAGGACTTGCGTTTTAAGTATCGTTACCTCGACCTGCGTCGCCCGAAGATGCAACAGATGCTGAAAACACGTGCTGAAATGTACCGGCGCATGCATCAGTATATGGATACTCGGGACTTCATTGAGATTCAGACGCCGATTTTGGCAAATTCTAGCCCCGAGGGCGCGCGCGATTTTCTCATCCCCAGTCGTTTGCAAGAGGGCAAGTTTTACGCGCTGCCGCAAGCACCGCAGCAGTTCAAGCAGCTGCTGATGGTTGGCGGGGTACCGCGATATTATCAGTTGGCGGCGTGTTTTCGTGACGAAGATCCGCGGGCTGATCGATTGTACGGCGAGTTTTATCAGCTGGATCTGGAGATGAGCTTTGTTGAGGACGGCGAGGAAGTGCGCCAGGAGGTTGAGCCGCTGATGCGGCAGCTCGCGACTGAGTTTGCGGGCAAGAAGTTGCTGGACTTGAGCGGTCTCGCGGTCGGTGACGGCAGTCCAATTCCGCGCATTTCCTACCGCGACACCATGGAGACATATGGCTCGGACAAGCCGGACTTGCGCTTTGGCATGGAGCTGATTGAACTAACCGATGTGTTTACGGGTACCGAATTTGGCGTGTTCAAGAACGCCGAGTGTATCAAGGCGATTTGCGTTAAAAATGGCGCCAGTCTCAGCCGCAAGCAAATCGACCAATTCACTGACATTGCTAAGAGTGAAGGGGCGGGCGGTTTAGCTTACATCACTTACCAAGATGGCGAGGCAAAATCACCAATTGCCAAGTTCTTGAGCGAGACAGAACTTACGGCAATCCAACAAAAAACTGGTGCAGTTGATGGCGATGCAGTCTTTTTCGGCGCCGACACTCGCCCAGTCGGCAACGCCGTGCTTGGCCGTCTGCGAAACGAATTTGCCACTAATTTCAACTTGAAAAAATCGGATGAGGTAGCCTTGGCTTGGATCGTTGATTTTCCGTTTTATGAGTGGGACGACCACGGCAAGAAGCTTGACTTTGGCCACAATCCATTTAGCATGCCAAAGGGCGGCCTAGAGGCGCTGGAATCGGCGACGACCGATACTGAAAAACTGGCTATCGTGGCTGACCAGTTCGACATGGTGATGAATGGCTACGAAATTTGCTCCGGTGGCGTGCGCAACCACAACCCAGCAGTGCTATATAAAGTGTTTGACCTACTTGGCTTTAGTGAAAGCTACGTCGAGGAAAAGTTTGGCGCCATGCTCAACGCCTTCAAATACGGTGCACCGCCGCACGCTGGCTGTGCCTTTGGTGTTGACCGTATCCTCATGGAGCTCATCGACGAAACGAACGTCCGCGAAACCTTGGCTTTTCCAAAGAACGGCTCCGGCGTCGACGTGATGATGGCTTCGCCATCAACGGTTGATCCAGCGCAGCTAAAGGAATTGGGATTATGAGCGCAATGTACGATCGACACGAAGTTAGCGTAAAAGTAGCGCTGTATAGCAGCGACGGCAAG
>JABCOE020000011.1 GCA_013333795.2 Candidatus Saccharimonadota bacterium
AGAGTCAACCGTGATTGTCACACCGGCCGGAATAACCACCGGCAGTTTTCCGATTCGACTCAGACTCATTACTCACCTTTCGTGTGATTTGATATTAACTTCGGTATTTTAGCATGGATTAGGGGTGAAGTGCAATATTGTTTTCAGCAAAAATTAGATGAAGGTGGGCCGCTTAGCCAATAAGCCCTTTCTCCTTGAGTGCAGCGTCAATTTTGGTTCGGTTGAAGCCGCGAATGATTACGCCATCGATGTCGGTGACAGGTATGCTGCTGGATTTGTCGCCAACTTTAGCGAGAAGTTCATCCATTGCACCCTCATCTTCGTCGATATCGCGAACGGTATACTTCACGCCTAATTTGTCTAAGTATTCTTTTTCGGTTTTACAGTACGCGCACCACGCGGCGCTGTAAATGATTACTTGATTGTCTTGATCGTTTTGGTCGTCTTGACGGCTCGTCTGGTCGTCCATAATTATCCCCCTTCGTTAATTACAAATAATTATATACACAACATCTAGCGTATGCAAGCTATTTATCGGCGCTAGATGTACGGCTAGTCAAATACCACCCACCGTCAGCTGGCGATTGATAAATGTCAAGCTCGAGGTCGAGGTGGTATTTTTGCAGTTCTTTGATAGCGTTTAGGGCGGCTTGCCGGCTAGCGAAACGTTTCTTTTGCGGCGCGCGAGCGCTTTTGTTTTGGTACGGTGTATGTTTAGGAGTGCGGTTTCGTCTAGGCATAATGTCTTAAATTATACACTTTACATATAGCGGCTCATACTGCTACAATAGCGCTATGACCAGTGGGGCTGACAATACCGCCGAGACGCGGACTTCTGATAATACTGTATCTCGAGAAACTTTTACATCGTTAGGGCTGGCTATGGTCGGCGTGACGTGGAGGATGTATGTACCAATACTTGGCTTGTTTTTTGCTGGCTTGTGGCTGGATAGTTTATTTAATAGTAAGCCGTGGTTGATGTTCATCGGGTTTGCGGTAGGCGCGGCCGCCGCAGCGATTTTGGTGCGGCAACAGATAAAAAAGGTTAATAAGAAATGATGTTCGCGGCGCTACCTCATATATCGGTCAAGGCCGACGAAGTGTTTTCGATCGCTGGTTTACCAATAACTAATGCCAATCTGGTTGGCATTCTAGGATTGGTGCTTCTGGTGTGGCTGATGTTTCGTACGCGGGCAGCGGTGCTTGGCCGCAAAAAATCAAACTTCGCAACGCGCTTAACTCTTTGGTGTATAGAAGGATTGTATAAGACAGTCGGACAAGTGATTCCTAACCAAAAGTGGGCTCGCCGAGTGGCGCCACTGGTAATGACGATGTTTTTCTTCATAGCCGGACAATATTGGCTCGGTTTGCTGCCGATTGTCGGGCCGATAACTGTCGGCCATACGCCGCTGTTCCGCGGTCAGGATGCCGATTTAAATATGACGTTTGCGCTGGCGACGGTAACTATCGTGATGGCGCAGGTGTATGCTGCGCGCGAGCTGGGTTTTGTTGGTAATTTGAAGCGTTACTTCGTTAATCCGTTGCGCGACCCGATTATGTCGTTTGTTGGTATTCTGGAGCTTGTAGCGGAGTTTTCGCGCTTGCTTAGTTTGTCGTTCCGCTTGTTTGGCAACGTGCTGGCGGGCGAAATATTGATTGCTATGATTGCTTATCTAGCACAAGTTGCGATGCCTGCAGTTTTGCAGCCATTTTATATTTTTGAGCTGTTTATCGGCGGTATTCAGGCTTATATTTTCTTTATGCTTTCGACAGTGTTTATATCGCTCGGTTTGGCGCATCACGGCGGTGATGAGGAAAAACAAACGCATGATGATTCTTCGACTTCTTCCGGCATGAAATTAACGGCCGAGGGAGTAAAATAAATTTAGGTAATAACTAAACCATAAGGAGAAAAATATTATGGAAACTATAGCATTTACGCTAGCTTATATCGTCCCTGCATCGTTTGCAGCTATCGGCTGTAGCTGGATTGGCGCTTCGGCGATGAAAGCTGCTGGCCGCAACCCAGAAAAAATCAACGATTTACGCACGATGATGATTCTCGGTATCTCGTTTATCGACGCTCTGGCGATTATTGGTTTCGTGGCGGCTATTGTCGGCAAGGTGATGTAAGGATTCGCGCGCGTGAATAACTTGCACTACTTTGCATCGGCTGGAACTGGAGGCGATAGCCTATTGGGGCCGCTAGGAATTGATTGGCGGTTGTTCGTGCTGCAAACGGTTGCTTTTGCGGTCTTGCTGCTAGTGCTGAAAAAATGGGTTTATCCGCCTATTCTGGCCATGCTTGATGAGCGCGACGAGTCTATCAAAGAAGGTTTAGAGGCTGCCGAGCAAGCCAAAAACGCGGCAAGCGAAAGCGAAAAGCGCACAGCCGCTATGCTGAAAAAGGCCCAGCAAGAATCGCGAACTATTGTTGCTACTGCCAAGAATGAAGCGGCTGAAATGGTTGCTGAAGCCGAGCAAAAGGCCAAGAACCAAGCCGATTCTATTCTCGAATCGGCTCGCAACGATGTCAGGGCAGAATTTGCCCAGGCCAAGAAAGATTTGCGCGACCAGATGGTAGACCTAGTGGTCGATACAACCAGGAAAGTTACGCTGGATACGGTCGATCCAAGCAAAGACACTAGCTTGATCAAAAAACAGCTAGAGGAGATCAAATAGCGTGGCGGCCAGTACTATATCGCAGCGAAGATTAGCAGCGTATGTGGCTGGCCAATTGCTTGCAAGCGGCGATAAGAAGCGTCTTATCAAAGAGTTGGCAGCCTATTTGATCGAAACTGGCCGTGTGCGCGATCTCAATCAAGTGGTGGCGGCTATTGAAGAGGCGCTAGCGTCGCGCGGCGCTGTTGTAGCGACGGTTACGACTGCTCGTCCGCTCTCGCCAGAAAATAAGCAAGCAATTGTTAAGCAATTTACGCCGACTGGCGCCAAACTATATATTCGCGAACAGATTGACCCGAGCGTTATCGGCGGCTTCAAGATTGAATTGCCTGGCAGCCAGTTTGACGGCACAGTGATACATAAACTAACAACCCTCAAGGGTATAAAGTAAAGGAAAAGAATGGCTGATATTACAGTGACAGAATTGTCGGACGAACTGCGCCAGGCGATTGCCCAGCTCGAGGTGGCTGAAGGTTTAGAAAAAGTTGGTATTGTGACTCGCGGGGGCGACGGCGTGGCGTGGGTGCATGGCTTGCGCGAGGCTGGTTATAGCGAAGTTTTGGAGATCCAAACGGCCGAGGGCGTGGTTGAAGCCTTTGCTTTGAACTTGATGGAAGACGAAATCGGCGCGGTGCTGTTAGGTAGCGACCAAGGTGTTTCCGCTGGTGATAAAGTCAAGCTAAAAGGCGAAGTGCTGAGCGTACCAGTCGGCGAAGAACTGCTGGGGCGCGTAGTTAATCCGCTGGGCGAACCGCTTGATGGTGGTCCAGCGATCAAATCAAAGCAGCGCGGTCTGGTCGAGCGCGAAGCTATCGGCGTAATGGGCCGCAAGTCAGTTCACGAGCCGCTGATGACGGGCATTATGAGCGTCGATGCGATGTTCCCGATTGGCCGCGGCCAGCGCGAGCTGATTATCGGCGACCGCCAGACTGGTAAAACCGCCATTGCCCTTGACACGATGATTAATCAAGCCCGCCAGAAAACCGGCGTAGTCAATATCTACGTAGCGGTCGGCCAGAAGCTCAGCAAGATTGCTCGCCTAGTTGAACGCTTGAAGTCCGAAGGCGTGATGGATCAGACTATCGTGGTGGCGACTAGTCCGAGCGACCCGGCTTCCCTGCTCTATCTAGCGCCATATGCCGGTACCGCCATGGGCGAATATTTCCGGGATAATAGCAAGCATGCCTTGATGATTTATGATGATTTAACCAAGCACGCAGGCGCCTACCGCCAGATGTCGCTGCTGTTGCGCCGCCCGCCGGGCCGCGAGGCGTTTCCAGGCGACGTGTTCTATTTGCACTCGCGCCTGCTGGAGCGATCGGCTAAGTTATCGGACGAACTAGGTGCTGGCAGCTTGACTGCCCTGCCGATTATTGAGACGCAAGCTGGTGATATTTCTGCTTATATTCCGACTAATGTTATTTCCATCACCGACGGCCAGATATTTATGGAG
>JABCOE020000012.1 GCA_013333795.2 Candidatus Saccharimonadota bacterium
CGAGACGATTGGACGAAGCCATTCCAGGACGGCGATTATGAATACCGCCTGCACACCAAACGCAGCCGCGACGGCAAGAAAAGCTTTAATAGCTTTGAACGCCGCTATGTTGGTGATGATGGAGAATATGGCGACTGGATGCCAATCTCACGAGCAGCTTACATATGGAAAAGTCAGACCAAAAAGATAAGCAAGGTTAATAGAGATCAAGCAATCCAGGAAGCCTTAAATGCCGCCGAGCAAGACGGTGAGGTCCAAGAGTTTATAGCGTATGAGAATCCTGGTCGTGAGGGTGGTATTGCAGTTGTGCCGCTAGTGGGCGAGCACTCAATTGATGGTGGCTTCGTCCGTAATCCAAAGACGGGAGAAATTGAAGGTAACTATATCCAAGTGACACCGTTCGGCGTAGTACACCAAACAAACGGTAAGTTTGACGTGTTAGAGGTTGACCATCTGACAAGCGCCCTAGATAAAAGTAAAGGCGGTATAACAGATAACTTTAATCGCTTAGTCGAGAAAAACGTTAAAGACGAACTTGGACAGAAGCTACTCAAAGACCTGTACTATCAAAAGACCGAGGCATACGCTAACTATGCTGATGCAGTTGAAAATATCATAGGTAAACACAAGGAAATAGCTAGGTATGTAGATAAAGCTCGACCGCGATTTAAGAATGAAAAGAAGTTCTGGGAAGATGTGGGAATGTACACCGAAGGTAAATTCCCAGTAGGTGCTGCTGATGAAAGTATGCAAACGGCATTCGCGAAAAAATATGGCGAACAGGCGGCTGCCCGCGTCAAAGAATACGATCAGTTTATGCGAGAAAACTATGATTCAATGATTGAGAACCTGAATGAGATTAGGCGAATGTATGGTAAAGATGAAGTCCCATACCTCAAAAACTACATGCCTCATATCGAGAAACGTAGCGGCATGCTAGGCCGCGCCGTAGATAAGCTGCTAGCCGCTTCACCAGTAGGTATTAAGGGAGATATAGAAAGCCAAGCCCGAGGCGAGATACCGGCCTCATTAGCAGGACTATCAGCTGATTTCAAACCAACTCATAAGTTCAATGCTAACGAGAAGCAGCGGCGCGGCGGTATGATGGAGTACGAAAAAGACCCGCGCAAGGCTTTTGAATACTATACCGATGTGATGCTCTACAATACCCATATGGAGCCAGTGATTGCCCGTGGGCGGCAAATAGAGTCATCAATGAGGGCTATGGATATGGCGAGAAAAGATGGTACACACATTGACCCAGATAGCAATCTCGCGCAGGGCGAAAAAATATCGAATAAGGCTACTATTGCCGTACAAGACTTTGTAAATGAGATGGCTGGCAAGAGTAGTTCGTTAGACCGTCCATTCATAGACAGAACTAACGCAGGAGTTCAAGTTATCCGCCGTCTAGAAAGTGTGAATGGTGCTAATAAGATTTTAGGTAACCTATCATCAACCTTAGCGCAGACATTAAACCTGCCAGAAACGGTCCGAGATAATGGACTGCGCAACACTGGTCGTGCGTTCTTAACAGCATTCCAGAAAGACACTAAAGAGGCAATGCACAAATCGGCATTCCTACGCGAGCGCTATACAGATACTGAAGGTAAGTTTATTAAGTCAAACTACCAGAAAGCTACCAATGCAATTAGCGTAGTGTCAGGCATGAATCTGGTAGAAAAGAAGTTTATACAACTCAACTGGGCAGCTAACTACAACAGATTTAAGAAGCAGGGCTTGACAGGATATCAGCTGATAAAAGCAGCCGACCAAGCAACGGAGCGAGCTGTTGGTGGACGCGGTATCGGTGCTATGCCGCAGGTGTATAAATCGACGCTAGGTAAGATGTTCTTGCAATTCAGCTACGAAACAAACGAGAGCTGGAAAAACAACATTGCCCATGCTAAGAAAATCGGTTCAGACATAAAGAGATTACAATTCAAAGATGGAGCCAGCGGTGCGGTACGAGCCGCTGAGGCATTTGTGGTAGCCTATGGGTTAAATATGCTGATGAAACAAATCACGGGCAATGAGCCACTAACTAATATGGCTGATGCAATCAAAGACGCACTAAGCAATGACGCCGATGGCGATGGTGAGGATGACAAGCTGGGGCAAAAAATAGCCCGAGTCACCGGTGAAGCGGCAAAGGCAAATCCATTTTCACAGGCAGCGGTCAATATGATACCTAAATCAGAGCGAGAAAAGATATTTGGCAAGTCAAGCGACTTCGGCCGCTTTGATGGTGCTACTGGCGTCGCACGAACGGCTAGTAATTTACTAGGCGCTGGATTTTATGCGACTCAGGGCGATAAGGAGAATACCGAGAAGAACTTGCGAGGATTGATACCAGCTAGCAACCAGATAAAGAAAACTACCGAGGGTGCGCAATTGTTGCGCGAAGGCGCTGATACCTATACTGACAAGTATGGTAAAACGCGTACTAACTTTGAAGTAGACAATAACGACCCTTGGACGCAGGCAAAAGCTTTGCTGTTTGGCAAAAATGCCGTACGCCCCGACGAGAAAGCAAATGGCGGTACTCTATCTACTGGCGGCGGTGAAGCCGGCAAGGCAGCTAGAAACTTTGAACGCGGACTGAAAAAGGGAGAATACAAAATCCAAGATGGTCTGCTGGTAAATAAAAAAGGTGATGTTCAGCGGGAATACTATAAAAACCTCGCTACCGCCCAGGGAGAAAGCGACGAAGCCTACAGTAACTGGATGAAGGCCTACAACATTGATGGTGCATCGACCATAAAGAAAGAATTCAGTTCATCTAATGATATCCTTAATAAGCTGGAAAATGGTGAGAAGAAGGTTAATAAGGCCAAGAGCGCCGTAGACATCCTCATGGGCAAACATAAGGACTTGCCAGATTGGGTACGGGACCGCTACTATCGGGAGTCTGGTTATACCAAGGAGCAAATCGAGTACGGGGCAATGACTGCTCATAAGGAAGTGAGCCTGATGGACAATTATTGGCGTCAGAAGGCACAAGAATCATCCCACGAGGAGCTGATGCAAGCACTAACTAACGGGCGCCGTAAGAGTATCGCCGGGCAGATGTTTGCCAAGAATGGCGTCATCAATAAGTTACGGGCCGAGCGCTACATAACTAAGTGGGAAGCAAAAGCCCTCAATGCCGCTCAATTTGACGTAGATGGCAATAGGATTACTAAAGAGATGTCTGGCGGAGGTAATGGTCGGAGCGGTTCTGGACGCAACAGGGGTGGCAGAGCTTCATCAACATCGCCATTGATATCGGCTGCTGTCAAAAACATCAACAGCCTAACCTCAGCAGCACCAAAAGCAAACCAGACCTCAGTAAAGGGCATAAATATTAACCAGATAGGACAAAACCTGATTAATAGATCGGCTACTCAGAGGCAAGTAAACGCTACTTTGAAACAATGGAACAGCACTAGTAAGAAGAATCCAAAAATACACATCAAGAAAGCGCGAGCATAATTACTCAATTTATGCTATAATTAAGAGCAAGAAAACAGCGTGACCTAAAAAACACGGAGCGTCTGGCAATAATAAGCCGGCTCCGTGTTTTTAATTTAGGGAAACGCCATGAACACTACACAGCTTATATCAGCCGTTATGTTAAAAGCCACAGGTAAAGTACGAAACCTGCCAGAGACCGACGAGAAATATCAGAAGATATTGGGTATTGCTAATTTATACATACAGCAATGGGAGAGTGAACCAAATGTGGACTGGCAATCACTGTACAATCCGTCACATTCCATCGGTACATTATCCACTAAACAGTCATACGACATCGATACAGACGAAGTGCTTAAAGTAAGTAATATACCAGGCGACACTATCAAGGTCAGGAAAGATAATCAGGTGCGAGAATACGCCACGGTTCCACCAGAACAATTAGGAATGTATAAGGGTGGCAACTACTGCACTATAGCCGGCAATAAGTTACTATTTATCGACCCGATTAGAGACGACGACCCAATGCTTGGTGGAAAAATCGAAATGCCAGTGTATTTACGCGCATCTCTGCTCACAGGAGCATCCAGTACAGTTTCCGTAGATAATCCAATGTGGCTAGTTGTTATGTGCGCTGCAGAATACGCCCGCAACGATATTCTTCTACAAAATCAATACGGCAACCTCATTGAAGAGGCAAATCAGTTGATGCAGAAGATGATTGAAAACAATGGTGCTCAAGCAAGCTATCGACCGTTGCATATGATACCAGGAGTGTCTGATATATGCTAAAGCCAACCCAAAACACGAAACCACCAAAGATACAGCGTTTGGTAGTTCAAGATTGGGAAAACGGCGTAGTAACAGCCTTTGATGACGGACGTTCGCCGCTAAGAGGCTTGCGATCATCTGAAAATATGATTCTAGATCAGGATTCGGTTGTTATATCCAGGTGCGGTACAGCGAAATACGGTCCGCAGCCATTGGGTAAAGTATTGGGCGAGTTAGCAGAGTTTCGCAGTACAACTAGTAAAGGCTCGATAAATTGGCTAGCTTGCCTCCAGCGGATCAACGATAAGACAAAATTATGCGTTGCCAAAGGTGAAGATGTTGCCTGGCGAGTAATTGACGGCAAAGAGTACCATGAATCTGCCCGCGGACATTTCAAGCAGATAAGAGGTAATCTGCTGATTATGAATGGTGAGGATACGCTGAGTTATTTGGATATTTCTACTATGAAAATTGTAGCATTCCAAAAAATAGCCGACCCAACAGTGCCAATACTGGATAAGAATACAGGGTTAACCGGTACTGGGTTCAAGGTATTTTATGCAGTTACTTTCAATTCTACAGTGGGTGAGACAGCAGGATCTCCATTGTTGTCTCAAGTGGTATCAACTGACCGCGATATGTGGAATGCTGAAAAGCAGAATTTGTCTATCAAACGACCAGACAGTACTGAGGCGAAGTCGTGGAATATTTATTGTGGTGGTGGGGTAGACGGTGGGGGCGAGCCAACGCTATATCGATTAGCGGCTGCTCTACCGATGGATCAGACGATATTTATTGATAATGGCTCTCGTAGTCTAGATATGTCCGTACCGTTGCCGAAAGACAACAATACAGCCGGTCCAAAGGCAACACGAGCTGACGTTATTAATGGTCGTATTTGGATGACTGGAGATAGAGACAATCCATTTTATGTCTGGCGTGGTGGTGACTATGGTCATGAACTAGATTTCTCACCAGGATACGGCGGTGGATACACACCGGTCGGTAGCGGCACAAAGGAGGTCCCATTTGCGGTAAGACCGTACCGGGATGGCAAGGGAGACCCAAAGGTTACTGTGCTGTCTAACGGTACAAACGGTACTGGTAAGCGATTCTATATCACTCCAACAAATATCACCTATGGTGAGGATACGATCACCGTCTGGCAAGTACAGGAGGATACTGGTGCTGATGGTACAGATAGCCCCGACGCCGTAGTGATCTATAACAATGATTTACTCTATCCAAGCCGCGATGGATTCAAAACAACAGGTACGCTGCCGCAATTGCAAAACGTATTATCCACCAAGAGAATAACTAACACTATTCAAGATGCAATTAGTACGCTGAACACCAAAGCTATTGAGAAAGCTGTTGGATTAGCATTTGAGGGGCGTGTGTACTGGGCATTACCAGTCGCAGCTAACTATAATAATCAAATTTGGGTTTATGATGCTGAGCGCAAGGGTGCGTGGATGAAGCCGTGGAATATTCGCGCTGACTGGATGACGCTGTATAACGATAATTCTGGTATAACTCATTTTCTCATTGTTCAAGGAGATAAGATTGTTGAGATATCAAAGAGTGTAAAAACAATGGATGATGGAAAAGCGTTTAATACTAGTGGTCAAAGCGGGCAACTGCGATTTGAGGAAACTGGTCGTGATTGGGGTCGAGTACTAAAAGCTATATTTACACTACTCAGACCGCAAGGAAGAATAACATTGAATGCCACTATTAAAAATGAAGATGGTGAGCTACAGAACTTTTCTGAAACACGATATTTTGGCGCATCGTCAAGCCGTACTGGTTGGAGTGAACCAGGAGTGCATTGGAGTACGCCGGGTGTACCGTGGAGCGGAGTAAAGAAAACCCCGAATGTATTTAATTCATCCAGCGAGGATGTAGAGATAGAAGTAGATGAAGATGCTCAGTGGGTACAGTATGGGTGGTCGTCATCCGAGCCAGGAGTGAGCTATGCGATATCAAGAGTGGTATTTGAATATGTAAATATTGGTACGAAAGACTTAAATTAAAGGAGTAAATTATGGCAAGTATAGAAGATAAAATTACACGAGTTATGGACGGAGTCGCGTATCCAAATGTCGCGCGCGTTGTAAGCCCGCGCGCGACAGGATCCGACACGTTGCTAACTGACGGCTTAAGCGGCTGGAGTATAGAAACAGCAATGAATTTCATAACCTATCGAACCGATTCTGCCGGCAACGTAATTGAGGGCACTGTCCGCGATTGGATAGGAGTGGCCAACAAAGCAAATAGCAGTATCATAAACCTGAAGTTATTAGCAGGTCCTGAAGATGATGGTAGCAATGTTGGTGATATTGTGCAGCCATGCGCCTCTGCTTCGTATGCTGATCGTCTGGCGCAAGCTCTACTAGAATCCCTTGATACAGACGGAAAATTAAAAGAGGGTATAGTTGAGACTAAGAACATAAAGGATAAAGCTATCACTCCAGACAAGGTTGATTTTGCGTCGCTACCGATGTTTTCTGCCACACCATCTAAATGGAAAATTTTACCTCAAAATAAATTCACTACTGTGGAGTATGACAAGGTTGAATACGATAACACAGAGGCCTATGATAATAAAAAGTTCCAATATAAAGTACCCAAAGATGGCGTTTATCATATTGATGCGCGTGTAGCTATATCTGATACTGGCTTCTTCTCTACCCACACCGCTTGCGTAGGTATCTTTAAAAATGATAAGTTGGTTAAAGAATCTACCCGCACTCGAGGTACAGATAACAATTTACATCTACCACGGCCGAGTTTATCTGTTGACCTGTTATTAAAAGAGAATGACGTTATTGATATACGTGCTTTCTGTAGCGACCAACGCACCTATGGTGGCAATTCCATTACTAGTGAGTTTAGTATGAAATTCATAGGTTTAGTTTAATTCATAACTTACTAGCCTCATGCTGAATTCGCTTAGTGTGGCATCGCCGCCGCAGTTTCTAGTGTTATCAGAGGAGTGCGCTGTTACGTATAGCGTATCGTTTTCTTGAAGCAGAATATCAGCTGAAATTGACGGTACTGGTCTCGTAGCATCACTACCTGAACCTGCGATACTTTGTGATTTCTTGAATACCTCACCGTTTTTACGCAAGAGAATATACGCAGTAGCACCAGAGTTAATTCCACCGCTACCGACACCGCACCTTACATCTACACGATATATACCTGTTTTGGGAACCTTAGCCGTAAAGGTGCTTGGGTCAAACATGTTAGCGGTGTCGTACGCTACAGTATTGTATTCTACTGTAGCGCCCCCACTTTTATCTAAACGCTTCCAGCCTGAGGCTGATGCAGAAAACATCGGTAGCGACGCAAAATCAACCTTGTCTGTCTATCGTATAAGTGGTAAAATATAACCATAAGTTAAACAAAGTGTGATCTCAAAAAACGGAAGCACGCGTAATCATGAAAGGCTTCCGTTTTTTATATGCCAAAATCAGATACAGAGCAAAACGAGCGCCTAGCAAGACTAGAGGTATTTAATGAGAAGGTAGTAGAACCGTCTCTTACGCAAATCTTAGAGAAGTTAGACGGACTGGTGTTAAAACGCGAATTTGAAGAGTATAAAAAATCGACTGACGACTCACTAAAGAAACTAACGGAGTTAAACAACAAACTGAATAGTAATTTTCTAATCAAGGTAATAGTACTGTCTGAAAATAAGGTATTAAACTTTTTTGCTGGCACTATTTTTACTCTATTTATCGTAGCCACAGGATTGAGTGCGATGCAGATGGCACAGCAATTTTTGCGGCAACCAAACGTGATTAAAGAGGTAATTAATGTCAAGGAGGATAAATAATGGCAATAGATATCAACGTAGATCAGTATGCGCTCAAGCGTCTAAATATGTTCTTTCCAGCCGATACTGATAATACTGGTCGAGACGGCAATCTAACCGGTCAATGTGTATCGCTAGTCAAGTGGTTTCTAGCAGAGATGACAAGCGTACCTAATCCATTCATAGCACGCGGTCACGCTAAAGATTTTGGCGACCAGTTAGTACGAGAAGGCCACGCTTACGTAGTATCATCACCGAAACGCGGCGATATTGTTGTCTGGAAACAAGATGGCGGTGGATATGGACACATTGGTGTTGTGACGAGCGGCGATGTTTTTGAAGAGAATGTGCATATACCAGGTCCCGTCACACGCGTAGTAGATGGCGACGTAGTCTATGCTTCGCGCCTTGGCAAGATTAACGAGAGTTTTCGCCGCGGAGCACCAACGTTTTATCGAGTACGCACCTATCTCGAAAACCTGCCAAAGCCAGCAGCGCCAAATAACGCGCCAGCTATCCAGCAAGCATACAGAGAAATCCTAGAGCGTGAGGCTGATGCGGGCGGATTAAATCATTATCTATCTCAGATGAGTAAAGGCTGGAGTATCGAACAGGTACGTCAAGATTTGATGGAGTCGGCAGAGCGACGCACGCTATTGGCTAACAAGACTAGGGCCGAAGCTGAGCGCAAAGCGCGTGAGGAGACCGCCAGAAAGGCGGCCGAGGAGAAAGCTCGCCAGGAAGAGCAAGCACGCAAAGAAGCTGAAGAGAAAGCATTGCGCGAAGCTGAGGAGAAGAAAAAACAGGAGCAGGATAGTAGCGTAGATACTCGACTATCTAAAATCGAAGAGATGTTGCGATTTATTGTAGATTTTATTACATCAGTGTTTAAGTTTAATAAAAAATAAGGAGGATATTATGGAAAAAGTAAAAGCACTATTTAGCGCTAAAACCGCTAAAGGACGTATGGTTCGCAGTTTCCTGCAAACTATCGGCGCTGGCCTAGCATTGCTAACAGTAGTAGTCGTAGCACCAGAGTTTAAAAGATTTCTAGACATGTTAGGGCTTGGCGGCTGGATCGGCGCAATAGCTAGCTTTGTAGCTGCTACATCTGGTGTTTGGTCGGTCGTAGAAAAATGGTACTACAAGCTAGCTGCTTGGGCGGAATCGTAAAACATGAATCAACAGAAAATAACCATCACCAAATCAAGCTTGTATTTTCGCGAGTGCAAGGCTTGCGGCTGCGTAACGCTACATGTCGGCAAGACCACTCCTGAAATGCCGCAAGGCTCAACATACAACGACTGCTTGCAGTGCTTAGTGGATGCACACAGCGTGCCAGGACTGAGCCGCTGGCACGACCCGAAAACTGGCGCACTACTCAAAGAGCCGCGCGGTAAGACACCGCCAGCGTCAAAAGGTTGAGCTATAAAGAATACTTTATAGTTGAGATAGTAAGGATTACTTATCATCTGAGCTGTTCGGGATTTCCGAACAGCCGGATTTAGCAGAGATAATACAAGAAAACCTGAATAACTATTGACATTTGCTTAAGTATTTGCAACAATATAATTAATCACACACTAGACACGCCCTCGCAAGAGGGGTCTATAAAATCCCTCGCCCGCGCGAAAGTCGGGAGAGGGATTTTTAATTCCTCGTACAAACAGAAAATCTTGTCAAGCCCTAAAGCACTAAAGGTCTTGCTGGATTTTCTCATAACGCACAACACCCTTGTCTAGCGATGGTGCTAGTTAGATTTGGGTTTAATTTTGGAGGGTTAACAGAGGTGACGACGCATCAATTGCAATCTCAATCTCAATTTAAACGGTTTCCTAAAAGAAACCCCAATCTCAATACCAATTACAATTGTTTAGTTATGTCGGACGAAAAACAACCGATGGACAAGTGGCAAAAGACGCGGCGAGCTGAATCAATAGCATTTCAACTTTGCGACAAGTTTAACAATCACGACTACTTTTCGTTCTATTGCAAAGTAGCATTGAAATTGCCAGAATACAGAATTTGGCAATTAGTCGAGGAAGCTCAACGTGGACATCAGCCAGCGCGACTATTCTCATTTCTGTGTAAGAAAGCAGGTGTATGACGTTTGATGTTAGTAAAGCAAGACATAAGCTTGTTAAGCAAATTACTGAAGTTAGAGCTAAACGCAACCAGCAGAGATTATTCTCAAAAAGAGGCGGTAACTGTAACCATGAGTGGAGACTATATAAACAGCGCCTTGAAATAGATCGTAACCGACCGACGGGAGATACATACTGCGGTCCACTGGGTCCATATTTAGTGGTTTATGGTTGTACTAAATGTCATAAAAAACGTTATGTCGATCTGAAGTATCTGTAGAATAATAATCTGGGGTTTAAGGTAATAGTAAAAATTTTAAGTCATTCTGAGGAGACTACAATGAATGCATCAATATCAACTATTACAACCTCTAAATCTACGGTAATCAATGAATTGTCGCAGATGAGCAATCTGTTTAAAACAGACTGCTATACAGAGAATATCAAAGAGCTCGCGTTTCAATTCATTCATTACTCAGCCATCATTGAAGACATGTCACCCGACACAATATCAACAAGAGTAACGCGCCTTAGGCAGTTTGTAGGATTTTGTGACAGGTTCCATAAAACCAATATAACCGAGTTATCCATTAGATGGCGCGATTTCTATTTCTACGAATATCGAAAGAATCATGCCGCATCAACTACTAATGCAGCTAAACGTGTACTAAAGGCGTTTTTCAAGTGGTGTAGAGAACGCATGAACTTAGATTGCATTAACCCAAACCTCGTCAAATCACGCAAGAACGCAAAACCACGACCAAGATACATACAACATCAAATTATACAGTCTGTACTACAGAAAACAGCTGAGAGCGGCTATGAGAGGCAAGTAAATATGCTCATAGATTTTGCTTACGATACTGGACTTCGTATATCAGAATTATGCAGAGCTGGCTACGATGATATTGACGGATTGAATCTGTATGTAAAGGGGAAAGGATCGAAGGAGCGTACTGTTTTTTTAACGGAGCGCTTAAAATGCAAGCTAGAGGAGTTCGTAACTGACTATAATCGTTTTTACGGTCCGTTATTCAGATTGAACGATAAAACAGCTAGAGTTTGGATGCAGCGCACATTCAAGGAGTACGCTAACATACATATGACGCCACATCAACTACGCCACAGTTTCGCTGTTCGCTTGCTTATATCTGGCTGCGACTTGATAACTATTCAGAAATTTTTGGGACATAGCGATATCTCAACAGTTCAGATATACCTACAAATTAAAGATGAACTAGCAGAAAGTCAGTTTTACAAAGCTATGAAAAACGCTCAAGGCTATTGACATTTATGTCATTATTTGCTAGTATATAGACAGTCAACAATGACAGAACATTGATAGATTTTCAATTAGTTATTTTGCCTAGTTAACAGCTGGGCAAAAGAACTACTTTTCGGCAGGAATTGTTGTGGTGGACAATCGTAGTTATGGAAATGCTTATCTCACCTCTTTCCGCCGAGAATCGTGTGATTCGTGATTTTTGGGTAATTAAAATAGCCCGCGATATACGGGTTATTTTTTATGCGTATTTTCCTCAGAGTGTGTATCGAATCTCCTTGGTGCGGATGAAAGGACTTGAACCTTCACGCTCGAAAGCACATGCTCCTAAGGCTAGATAATTAAGCTTTCTTTTCACTTAGCGGAGGAAATACGCACACCGCCGACAAAAGGCTCACACAGGCAAATAATGGGCAATAAAGGCAAAAATGATATAAGAGTTCTAACTCGCTGTTTTTGTTTGTTATTGTACAGGGCGCAAGGAGTCAATCCTGGAGTCTAGGGCGGAGTCTAATTAATCAAATTGGATAAGTAAGATTCTCTACTCTTAGGGGGCAGCCGTTCTCAAGAACAAAAGTGATATAATTATAGTTGAAGTTCAAATAAGGGGTGGCAAATTAATTAAGTAAAAAGGGATAATATCTCATGAGCAAATGGGAAGATCGTATACAGAATAGTGCCACGTATGCTGCAGCCAAGAAATTATTAACCAGGTTTGATGAAGTAGATCTTGGTAATGCATCTCTTGAAGCAATCGATGATATCAATCGGGCAAAATTGGTCATTGAACTTTTAGTGGATAGACTTAATAATACAGATAATCGTCTATTATCAGTATCAAGTATTGATAATATTGGCAGTTATCTTTCAAACGTAAGTTCGTACTTTGATAACTGGCAAAACACTCGCGATGATACGTACCTAGGCATTTCTTACATGAATGGATACATTGATAGTATATTGTCATACATTCCTTCACTAACACCCGCTATGGATATAAAGGAAACTCGCAAAGCTATTGCGGGATTAAATAGGTCGGTCGGTCAATATAAGCGTACAGCAGCAAAAGAGATTGATAATATATCCGCTAAAGGAACTACCGCAGAAAAGACCATTGACGAAAAAGTTACTGAAGCTAAAAACGAGTTTGAAGCACTTGGTGTAAAAATAGATGAACTTAACAAAGATTTAAAAGACA
>JABCOE020000013.1 GCA_013333795.2 Candidatus Saccharimonadota bacterium
CTGCCGTTCGCCGCGCCGCACAGCACTGCATTTGTCGGCTAACCACATCACCAGGCTCCAACCAATCAACGCAAAGGCCACAAACCATAAACTGCGCAGCACTGTTTCGACCTCATTTTTGAGAGCATAACCGATAGCCGCAATCGGCAGCGATCCAATAATAATTGCCCAGCCATATTTGTAATCAAACTGCCGCCGCGCCCGTTTCCACCACAAACCGCGCCACCAAGCACTCAACACCCGCCAAATATCATCTCGGAAATAAATTATCGCTGCAGCGATAGCGCCAATTTGAATAATAGCCGTAAAAGCCGTCAAACTCGGGTCGTTGATCCGCATACCCATCAACTTCTCGACAATTGTCAAATGTCCGGTCGACGACACTGGCAAAAACTCGGTCACTCCCTCGACGATACCCAATATAATAGCCTGCCACCATTCCATAATATTTAATAGTATAGCATTTGCAGCCGTCTCGGCAAAAATCTCAGCTATTTTTACCCATTTTACGCTAAAAATATTGACATAAGCGTGATTTTTTGCTATAAGTTGTATAGAAAGTCAGACAAAAATAAAAAAGTAATAAACAAAATGCGCCCGAGAGCATTCGAGAGAACTGGAAGTCCACCCCCGCCAGCAGGAGAACAAAGTAAGGATTTTACATTAGATAACGGATCTGTCGTACATACTGATGAGAATGGTATACCAGATTACATAGAAGTGCCGCCTGAAGGCGATGAGACAACCCCTGAATCTGGTCAAGAAAGCGGTGCCGAATACGGAGACGTCGAGCCTGGCCAAGAAAGCGCTGAAGCCGCCGCCGAGGTACAGGCTAACGAGACACTGCGCACTGACGCTGAAATTCTAGGCAATCGCTACCCAGTTAGTCAAATGATAAAAGGCGCTGGTAATACACTACAATGGGGCAAGGAAAGAGCTGCAGCAGCTTGGAATAATGCCATGGAGCAGCCAGGCCTCTTGATGGATAAGTTTATGCACGGCCTAGCCCAAAGCTCGTATGACCGGCGCAAGGCAAAGCTTGACGAGGTTGCTCATCTCAGCGACAATCACCCGCTTAAAAAATTCCGTATGAGGAAGCTTCAAAAAGCTGAGGCTCGCCTGAACAAACGCAAAGCAAATCTCGAAATACGACAGAATCGGATGACTGGGCGCGTAGAAGCCGTCAAAAACGCCTATGAAGCACGCCGCGAGGCCACTATCGCCGAATTATCGGAACGTGCAGACGAAGCCCGCGCCCGCAAAGCTCTTCGTGAAAAAATGCGTAAAGAACAAAATGTTGGTTGGTTTGAGTCTTGGGCAGCAGCCAAAGAACATGTCAATTCTATACCAAAAAATCAACGCCGCCGCATCGCTAGCGCTGTCATGAATGCTGCCGAAGCTAGCAAAAACTCACAAGAGGCCAGCTGGCAAGCACGATACGCTGAACGAGCTTCTGCTGACGCGCAAAATCGAGTTGAATCAATTGGCGGACAGCTTCAGCAGACCAGAACCGAGCTAAATAGTATGCGCCAGCAAGCTGGAGAAATCGCCAACATGGAGTCAGACCTGGTTTCGGTCAGAGAGAATGCGGCTAAGCTTCAAGAAGAAGCCGACTCGCTATCCGATGATAGCGCGAACAAATTTGCAGCAACTTACGAAGCCGTCAAGGCTCAGCAGCAACAAGAAAATATGGAGAAAGCAATCGCCGATTATCATAAACGTTTAGCCGAACTGCAGCGACAGGAGACGCAACTTGCGCAGTCGCTGATTCAAGCTCAAAAAGACGTCGAAAACACCGGTAAAGAGCTTGAGAACAGAGCGCGAGCAGAAGCCGCTGCAAAAAAGAAAGCCGAAGCTACCCAGCAAGCCAGAGACCGTAGCGTCGAAAATACCTTTGTCTAAAGTTAAAACAGAAAAAGAAAGGATAACATCATGCCAATTTTAAGCCGCAGTCTCCTCGCAGATTTAGGAATCAATCTATCAGACGAAGATTACCAATCGCTTGCCGACCATTTTGAATCGACGCTAGAGGAACGTGTCATCAACGAAATCGTCCTCGAGCTATCACCAGAGCAAGCCGAAGAATTATCGCACATGCAAGAAGCCAGCGACGACCAAATCGTCGATTGGGTACGCGCCAATGTACCAGACTTTGCAGACATCGTGTCTGATGAAATCGATATCTTGCTCGGCGAGCTAGCTGAGGATAGCGAGAAAATGGCTGCCTAAAAGCCAGTACCGAAGTATCGACAACTTCAAAAACTACAACTTCACTTCTGGATAAATCGCCCGCGTTGTCTCGTCAATCTCATGACGCAGCTGTGGAAATGGCACGCCCTCGCGGGCAGTTACGCCTTCAAAAATCCAAAATACCCGTTCAGAATAACCCCAGCCGCAAGCTGGCGGCATACCGTACTCCAACATTTCCACGAAGTCAATATCCAGCATCATCGCCTCGTCATCGCCTGCATCGCGCATCTGTTGCTGCTCAACAAAGCGATTCAACTGATCAATCGGGTCATTCAGCTCGGAAAAACCATTGCCCAGCTCTGACCCGGCAATAATTGGCTGGAAACGCTCCACCGTCTGCGGATTGTCGGGGTTGGACTTCGACAGCGGACTGATGAACTTCGGTGTATTCACCAACCACACCGGCCCCGCCACATCTTTACGAATATTTTTCCACAATTTATCGATGCCGCGCGGAATGGAATCGGTCTTCTCCACTTCCAAGCCATATTCTTTCAACTTGGCAGCCACCTCTTCAATCGTTGTATTATACACATCAATTCCATAGTGTTTGTCGATCACCTCGGCATAATCCCAGACTTCCCACTCGCCGCTCATATCAACATTAAATTTGCCCAGTTGAAATTGCAACGTACCAAACGTTTTTTGAAGCACGTCTTTATACATTGCCTCCATAAAACGCATACCCTGCTTCCAGTCCCAGTACGCAGCGTACCACTCCATAGCGATATGCTCTGGTAAATGCTCATCTCAATAATTCTCATTGCGAAACCGCGGCCCGAGGTCATACACCTTCTCAAACCCAGCGCCAACCAATCGCTTCACCGGCAATTCGTGAGAAATACGCAGGTAAAACTGCTGGTCGTCCAGCGCGTCCATGTGCGTCACAAATGGGTTAGCATCAGCGCCGCCAGTCGTATGCTCCAACACCGGCACATTCACCTCGGTAAAGCCGTGCTGGTTCAGATAATCGCGCGGCGCCTGCCAGAACTTGCTGCGGCGAACAAACCGTTCGCGCACCTCTGGATTGACATTCATATCAACATAGCGGCGGCGGAAACGCTCTTCTTTATTCTCCAGCTTCTCCGGCATTGGCCTGAGCGACTTGGTTAGCAACCTTAGCTCATGCACGCCAACCGACCTTTCGCCAGTCTGCGTCGTCATCATCACCCCGCGCGCCTCGGCAAAGTCGCCCGTATCAAGAAGCTTCAGCTGCTTCATACCCAACACGCCGCGGCTAGCGTCCAATTCCGCCACATCATCGCGCTGCAAATATAACTGCACCTCACCAGACTGATCACGCAGTTTGATAAACGCCAGCTTACCAAAACTGCGGATTGAAGTGATGCGACCCGCCACAACCACTTCCCGGCCCGCCAGCTCATCATAATGCGCTAAAACCTCGCCGCAACCATGCGTCCGCTCCGACCGCGCTGGATACGGATCAACGCCTAGTTCTCGCAGGGTTTCTAATTTTCGCAAACGTTCGTTTCGATAATCTTGCAGTGTAGCCATAATTATTTATTATAGCACACCCCTGTTAGTAGCTACGAAATTGCTTTAATCACGTAGACGGTTTCGCCTTTGGGTGTGTTAATAGCGGCGGTATCGCCTACTACCTTATCAATTAGTGCCACGCCCAGCGGCGATTCGTCGCTAATTTTGCCATTCAGCGGATCGGCTTCAACCGGGCCAACAACCGTATATTCAAATATTTTACCGCCAGATTCAAGCGTCACTCGCCTGCCCAAACTAACTTTGTGAGTGGTACCGCCCTTGATATCCTCGGCGTTCTGCAAAATATCCTCAATCTCGGCAATACGCGTCTCGACCAGGCCTTGCTCTTCGCGCGCCTGATCATACTCGGCATTCTCGCTCAGATCGCCATAACCGCGCGCTTCAGCGATTTTCTCGGCAATCTCGCCGCGGCGACCCTTCAAGGCAGCTAGCTCTTCTTCAAGCTCTTTTCTTCCATCCTCGGTGATCTGATATGCTTTTTTCATGAGTTTTACTCCTTTCGTTATACCGCCCGAAACTTTCTCTGTCTAGAGAA
>JABCOE020000014.1 GCA_013333795.2 Candidatus Saccharimonadota bacterium
ACTGATATCGGTAACGGTGAAAGTGGCGCCAGCTAGCGATTCGAGAAAAGCTCGGGCTGCGTCCTCGCTGTCGAAGCGCTGCTTTAGCTCGGCTTTTAGCTCTTGTTTGCCAGCGGCGAAAATGGCGGCGACCTTGAACTGCGAACTGCCAGCAAAAGCGTCAATTTCGTGCTCGCGCTCGACTAGCAGTCGTACAGCTGGACTCTGGACGCGGCCAGCTGACTTGCCGCCGGGGACTTTTTGCCAGACGACCTGGCTAAGTTCGAAGCCGACAATTCGGGCGAGAATCTGCCGGGCTTGCTGAGCTTCGACTAATTTCATATCGACGGTGCGCGGATGCTTGATCGCCTCCTCGATAGCCGATTTGGTAATTTCGTGAAAAGTAATACGCTTGGTGGTTTTGGGGTCAAGCTTTAGGACCTCGCACAGATGCCAAGCAATGGCCTCGCCCTCGCGGTCTTCATCGGTGGCTAGCCAGACGTTGGCTGCGCCGACTGATTTGACGGCTTTCTTTAATTCAGCGATTACTTTTTTCTTTTCCGGGTCGATTTCGTAAGTCGTTTTGAAGCCGTGCTGGATATCAATTGGCGGCGTGCCGTCTTTGGTTTTTTTGGCGATAGCGCGAATATGCCCCACGCTTGACAAAACATGAAAATCATTGCCGAGATATTTCTCGATAGTTTTGGCTTTGGCTGGCGACTCGACGATAACCAGATTCTTCATACTTATATAATAGTAAACCGATTTGCTAAAAATACCAAATTAGTGCTGGCTGCTGAGGATAATAAACCAAAGAAAATAGCCCGCCAGAAAGGCCTTGCGCCGAGGCTTAGAGCTCTGGCGGGCTATTTTCTGACGGGCTTAAAAAAGCCCTTTTCTGCCGAGGAGGGTCACTCCTCGGCGGTGGCAGTGTCGGTGGTGTTCACCTCCTCGGTGTCGTACAGGTCGGCGAGCTGCGTCTGCTCGCCGACCAGCTCCTGGCCAACGTTGTTAATGACGGTTTCGAGACCGTCATTAATATTCGACCATTCTTTCAAAGCCTCAGAAAAGAGGGAGCGTAGGAGAGGAGACGCCTCCTCTCCTCCTTTCAGGAAAATCCTGTAATTGTCGATAATCTTGCGACTATCGGCGAGAGACAGGCGCGCCTGCCTCTCAATCCAAGAGAGATCCTCTTCTCGCTCTTGAGCCAGGCGGCTCAGGAGAGAGAAGCAGTTATCCGACTCAGTGAGCTCCTCGCGGAGCTCACTGACCTGGCGGCGCGCATCGCGCGCCGCCAGACGGTACCGCTTGGCGTGGCCGGCCATCAGGCCAGCCGCGCCCGCGGCGACGATGGCAGCCAGGGTGGCCTGGCCGCCGCCGATCAGGACGGCGGCGACGATGGCGGTCGCGAGTGCGACCGCCAGCTCGCGGCGGCCGCGCAAGGCGCGCGCCACCGCCTCAAAAAAGCGTCTCATTTCCCCTCCTAGGGAAGTTTTTACTCGAAGCAAAAGGGCTACTTCTTGCCCTTTTTACAGAACTTTGAGCAAAAAGCTGATATATATATATCACATATGGACGGCGGTGTCAATAGTTTCGCAATAATTTACTATTTTTTGCAACAAAATAGCCAAAAATCCTCTTCAGGCCGCAAATCGCCAGTTTTGCTTGTTTATTTATCATTTCGGTGTTTTGATTGCCGGGCGCGTTCAATGTACGAAAGCGTTGATTTAAATGCGAACGGCAGCGATACAGCGAACGCTAAATTGCCGATACCGCGAGCAACTCTGGCGAGCTGGCTCTGGCCGGTGGTTTCGAGACGGCTACCGACTAGGTGGGCTAGCAATGAGCTGGTTTCGAGCGCTAGCGCCAATTTGCCAGAGATTTCCGGGCGTACAGTTTCATCACCAGTTTCAACTATCGTTTTGGCGCTGGCAACGGCGTTGATTCCATTAAAAGCTGTGATGGCGGCGATTATTTCCGTTGGTGCGAGGTTTTTACTTTTTATCTCATAGCAGTGACAGCTTTGTCTAGCCCAGCATCCAGCAACGCGCCGAAATCGCTTGTCTGCCCCGTTTTGCGGGCGACGATGCCGTCTAGAACGTCGATGAACCGGCCAGCGGCAACCTGTGCGATACCAGCAGTGGTATCAATGCGTTTGGCGCCGCGCAAGGCTAGAACCGCGCCAGCAACACTCATGGCGTTGGGAATAGTGAGGATATTAGTCCTAGGATTGAATCTTGGAATCCTTTCACGAGACTTAATAGGCATAATATCTAAGTCTACAATTATACGATGAAAATGACAAATTTGCGAAAAGCTTAAACAATATTAATTAGACAAGCGTCCACTGGTTGGCGCCGAGCGAGCGGATAGCGCCAGTTAGTTCAAGCATGGTTAGTGCAGTATTGAACTCGGTTGCTGGCAGCTGAGTAGTCTTTTGTAGCTGGTCGCCGTCGCGGATACCTTGAGCGAGCTGTTCGATGATCGCTGTTTCGGCGGGTGGTGAGCCGAGCGGCAGCTTGGTTTGGTCGGTTCGCGCGTCTGGCATGGATTCTGGCGCGACAACCGACAAAATGTCGTCGAGGCTGGTGACGGGCGTGGCGCCTTGCTTGATTAGAGCGTTGCAGCCAGCGCTCTGCGGGCTGGTGATGTTGCCGGGCACGATGAAGACGTCTTTGCCTTGAGCTAGCGCGTGGGCAGCAGTATTGAGCGTGCCGCTGCGAGCGCTAGCCTCGGTAATTAGTACGGCGTCGGCCAAGCCAGATACCAGACGATTGCGCTCTAAAAAGCTCCAGCGGCCGAGGATGTACGGTTCGGTGTCATCAGTAGAATGCTCAGATAGAATTGCTCCGCCCTTTTCGACAATTCGTCGGGCAAGTGCGCTGTTGCTGCGCGGATAAATATTTGGCAGTTGGCTGGGTACGATGGCGATAGTGG